>NZ_CDWRCK010000210.1:0-2526 GCF_977927595.1 Frankia sp. CcWB3 | reverse complement strand
CCTCCCTGACCTCCTTCGATCTTCTTCGGCCCTTCTCCTTCTTCGACGTCGAACAGAACCAGAATCTGACTATCGGCCTGACCGCGGCAGGCGCCGCCGCCCCGGTGCCGGCCACCGCCGGAAGGTGGCGGCCCGGCCCGGTGTTGTAGGTGACCGCGGTCGGCGTAGACGCCGATCGCGGATATCGCGGAGGTCTCGGCGCGGCGGGACGGCCAGGGGAAACGGCGAAGGGGACGGTGGTTGTGGTGCCGAAGGCGTACGTCTACAGCGACCACGGCGGTCCGGAGGTGGAGGCATTCGCCGACCTCCCGATCCCGGTGGCCGGGCCGGGTCAGCTCACGATCGCGGTACGTGCCGCCGGGGTCAACCCCGTGGACTGGAAGCTGCGGGGCGGCCTGCGGCTGCCGGCCGCCCCGCCAGCCGTGTTTCCGGTCGTACTCGGAGTGGAGGCCGCCGGCGTGGTAACGCAGGTGGGCCCGGACGTCGACGGATTCGCCATCGGCGACGAGGTGTTCGGCAGCGCGCCGGGCGGTGGCTACGCCGAGTACACGGTGCTGACCGCCGGGGAGAGCGCGCGCAAGCCGGCGACGCTGCCGGTCGCGGCGGCGACCGCCTACGACGGCGTGCACCAGCTGGCCCTGCCGCCCGGCGCCACCCTGCTGATCACCGGTGTGGGTGGCGGCGTGGGAGTGGCCGCTGCGCAGATCGCCCGGCAGGCGGGCCTGACGGTCGTCGGCACCGCGAGCGCCGGCAAGAAGGACTTCGTCGAGGCCCTCGGCGTCGCGCACGTCGAGCCGGGCCCCGGCATCGCGGACCGGGTGCGGGCCGCCGCGCCCAGGGGGGTCGACGGAATCTACGATCTCGTCGGGGGCGAGACGCTCGACGACGTCGTCGAGGTCCTCGCGGACCGGTCGAAGCTCGTCACAGCCTTGTCCGGGGCGAGCGACCGGCACGGCGGGACGACGGTCCAGCGGGCCCGGGACAGCCGCGTGCTCGACGCGGTCGCCCAGCTGGTCGTGGACGGCGCGCTGGACCCGCTCGTGACCGCAACCTTCCCGCTGGACCAAGCCCCGGCGGCGCTGCGCGCGGTGGAGAACGGCCACGCCCGCGGCAAGATCGTGATCGAGGTCGCCGCGTGACCGAGCTTGCCGTTCCCCGACGCCATGTCCCCGACCGGCAGGAGCCCGACCGGCAGGAGCCCAGGCGGCACGTGACCGGCCAGCACGTGCTGAACAACCCCGTCCGTTCCTCCCTCCTGGGTCCGCACGCGCATTTCGCCGAGCGGGTCGGTGACGTGCTGCGCTACCCGGTCAACGTGTCACCGTTCGTCGCCCTGCCGGACGTGCCCGACGAGGGCACCTGGCGCAACGCCGCAGCGATGCTCGGCCCGGGCGCGATCGTGCCGTTCACCGGCATCGACGCTTCCCCGCCGCCCGGCTGGGAAGAGGCAAGCTTCGACGGCGCGCAGCTCGTGGACGAGGGGGTCGACGCGTTCCCGGACGAGGAGGCCGTGCGGCTGGGGCCCGCGGACGTGCCGGAGATGCTCGCGCTGGTCGAACGCACCAAACCCGGGCCGTTCCTGCCCCACACGATCGAGCTCGGCACGTACCTCGGCATCCGGCGGGACGGCACGCTGGTGGCGATGGCCGGGGAACGGCTGCACCCGCCCGGCTGGACCGAGATCAGCGCCGTCTGCACGGACGCGGGCCACCGGGGCCAAGGCCTCGCGACCCGGCTCGTCCGCGCGGTCGCCGCGGGCATCCGGGCCCGCGGGGAAACACCGTTCCTGCACGCCGCGGCGACCAACACGAACGCGATCCGGCTCTACGAGTCGCTCGGGTTCCGGCTGCGGCGTGAGGTGACGTTCCGCGCCGCGCAGATACCGGATATCGAGCCGGCCGCGTAACCACCGTCCGGCCGCGTAACCACCGCACCGGCCCGCGTGGCGAACGCCTTCCCCGCGGGCCGGTGCGGACCACCGGCAGGCCATCCCCCGGTCGGACGACCCGCGCCGGCGCGACGACCGGCCCTGCCCGACTACCGTTCAGAAGTGGAGGTACGCCGACGACCCAGAACGAGGGGGATGACGCGATGACCCCGCCGAACGCGGGCGCGCCGGCGCTCGTCACCGTGGCTTCACCGACCGATCGGACCGAGCTGGCCATGCCCACGACGCAGACACCGACCCAGACCACCGGGACCAGCATCAGGGTGGCATTCGCCTTCGACCATGCCGGTGGCGGGGTGCTGTCCCCCGCAACCTGCCTGTGGCTGCTCGGGAACGAGCAGCTCGGCCGGGTGGCGTTCCGGGCGGACGGGGAGGTCCTCGTGCTGCCGGTGAACTACGTGATGGACGGGGAGGCGGTGGCCTTCCGGACGGCCGTGGGCTCGAAGCTGACCGCCGCGATCGAGGAGGACGCGGTTAGGGCCTGTTTGGGAAGTTCATCGGGGCAGCCATTTGTTGATCGCGGCGATGGTGGCTGTTGCTTCGTAGCGGACGGCTAGCTTGTTGTAGCGGGTCGCGAC
>NZ_CDWRCK010000209.1:5422-7681 GCF_977927595.1 Frankia sp. CcWB3 | reverse complement strand
GCCGGGAGCGTCCGCGAGGAGAACGCGTGCTCGTGACCAGTGGCGGAATCCAGGTGCCCCGTTTCCTGCGCGCGTTCGGCATTGGCGGGTCGGGGCGGTCCGTCCGGGTACCCGGCGCCGGCTGGGCGGTCCCGGCCGTCCGCTCGCCCGGAGCCGGTCCTGCGGACGGCGGGACCATCCTCGTGCTGACGCTGGGGTATCTCATGGTCGCGGCGATGCTGGTGGTCGTCGTGACCGACGTGTCCGCCATCTACCTCGCCCGCCGGTCGGTGGCCTCGGCCGCCGACGGCGCCGCGCTGGCTGCTGCCCAGCGCATCGACGAGAACGCGATCTACACCGCCACCGACGCCTTCGAGCGCCTGCCCCTCGCCGACATCGCCACGACCGTCGATCAGTACCAGCGCCGGGCCGATCCGAGTGGCCGCACGACCCTCACCTCCACCCTCGTCGACGCGACGACGGTGGAGGTGGAGGGCACGCGTGTGGTCGACCTTCCGGTTGTGGGCTCCCTCGGGGTGGGTCCGGTCACGGTACGTGCCGGAGCGCAGGCACAGTCGGTGGTCCGCCAGCCCGCTGCACCATGACGCCGGCCGGCGCCGGAACGCCGAACCGCGCCGGTTGCGTGCGCGCCACCTGTTGGCTTTCCTCCGACCCCTGATGCAACCAGGTCGAGGTGGCGTCCAGGAGATCGTCGAGACCGTGGCCGGTGCGGCGCTCGGCCAGATCCGACACGTCCCGGACCAGCCGGGCCACCCATTCGGCCGGCCGCCCGGCAGACAGCGCCACCGCCTGAGCGGCGTGCTGGGCTGCCTCGTCGCGATCCGGGATCTCCCGGGCCAGTGCGGCCCGGGCCTGCGCCATCCGCACCGAGACCACCATGCCCGTCTGGCCGCTACCTGTGATCAACGTCGCGGCGCGTTCCAGGTGAGGCATGGCCTCGTCGGCCGCGCCGACGGTGGTCAGGGCCTCGGCGCAGGCCAGGGCAAGATCCGCCGGGGAGTAGGTGTCGAGCGAGAAACCCGGCGAGCCGTGGGCGGTGTCGTCGAGCCGTTCCATCGTCTGCCAGGCTCTGGCGACGGCGTCCCGGACGCCCGCCCGGTCGCCGGTCGCCGCACAGGCGCTGGTGACAACCTTCCCGGCGATGAGGGCCCGGGTGGAGCTGTGCCCCGCGATCCGCGCCGCCGCCCCGGCGATCTGCAGGGACACCGCCGGGCTGTGCGGGCGGACCACCCGGGCGCGCAGGGCCAGGGCGCGGGCGGCGAGTGGCCCGTCCCCGGCCGCCCGGGCGAGCGCCGCGGCCCGGTCGGCCCGCACGGCGGCGTCGGAGTGTTTGCCGCGGTCGTAGGCGGTGGCGGCCGCCACCGTCGTGACCGCCGCGTGCAGCCGCATCCACTCCAGCGATGGCCGGCCGCGCAGCCGGTGCTCCCGGGGCACGGTCTGTGTCGTGCGCTCCAACGAGACCAGGGCGGACGTGGTAGTGATCAGATCAGACGTCTCGTAGGCCCTGACCGTCGCGGTCAGGGCGGCCATGCAGGCCTCGTGCAGGCCGGATGCGTCGTCGCGCAGACTCACGGAGCCCACCGCCGCGAGGCCGGTGGCAACCAGGACAGAGCGTCGGTCCGCGACCTCCGAGACCTCCGACACGATGGGACCCTCCGTGCTCCTGCGGGAATGATCGCGGCCTTCCGCCGGCACGCGACGGGGCGGTGAGTCGTCGCCGCCAACGGCGTGATCCGATCGCTCGGACGACAGATCCGGTTATTCACGGCGGCCTTCCTCCTCTTCCCCGTGGTAGTGGCCGGTCCTCGAGCCTTCGTCCCGTCCCGTCCCGGCGACATCGACCGGTGTACACGCGCACCGGTCGATGCGTCTGAGCTCTCTGCAGCTGAGCTCTCCGCATCCGACACCCATATGGTCGCGAGGCCGCACTGTCCCGACGAAACCCGGCGTTCACGTATTCGTGCGCGAAGCGCCGTCTTCGACGGTATCGTTCGGGGGCCGCGGACGCGCCGAGTTGTGCGCACTCGGCGATGTGGTACGTGTCTCTTCAGGGATTGGCGTCGGTTGTTGTCGGAGGTTGTTGTCGGATGGCTGAACCGCCTGACTGCCTGGGGCCGCCGCAACGATTGTCCGCAGTGCGGGCGCCGGTTGGCCGAAATTCTCGTGGCATCCTGCGAATGTTTCATCCTCGTGTCGTCGAGTCATTGCATGTTTCGCCATGATGATGTTTCCCGGTCGGGATGCCGCCGGGATGCTGCC
>NZ_CDWRCK010000209.1:0-5136 GCF_977927595.1 Frankia sp. CcWB3 | reverse complement strand
GGGAGACCGCGGGGAGGTCGCCGCGGGGCTCGGCGCGACGCCGATGCGAGCTCGGCCGGCTCCCGCCCGGGCGGGCAAGATCCGTCCTGGCGGTGGCCCCCGAGTGCCGCCGGTAAGGTGAACAGCATGGCCGTCGACCTGTCCGAGGAGATCAAACAGCTGGATGCCACGTTGACCGGCATCGAGACGGTTCTCGACGTGGAGGGGTTGCGCCGTCGCGCCGAGGATCTGGAGCGTCAGGCTGCGGACCCCGACCTCTGGTCCGATCAGGACCGGGCCCAGGCTGTCACCCGCAGGTTGTCGTCGACGCGCGGGGACATCGCCAGGGTGGAGGGGCTGCGTCGCCGTCTCGACGACATCGCCGCCGCCGCGGACCTCGGCGACGAGGATCTACTCGCCGAGGCCGCAGCCGATTTTCCCAGGCTGTCCAATGACATCGCCGGTCTCGAGGTCCGGACCCTGCTGTCCGGCGAGTACGACGAGCGGGACGCGATCGTGCAGCTCTCGGCCGGGGCCGGCGGGGTGGACGCGGCCGACTGGACGGCGATGTTGCTTCGGATGTACCTGCGGTGGGCCGAGCGGCATGGCTACGCCACGGAGGTCTTTGACACCTCCGAGGCTGAGGAGGCGGGTCTGAAGTCGGCAACCTTCCAGGTCAAGGCGCCCTATGCGTACGGGACGCTGCGCAGTGAGCACGGGGTGCACCGGCTCGTCCGGATTTCGCCGTTCGACAACCAGAACCGGCGGCAGACCTCCTTCGCCGGGGTGGAGGTCACCCCGGTCGTCGAGCTGTCCGACCAGGTCGACATCGACGACAAGGATCTGCGTATCGATATTTTCCGTTCGTCCGGCCCGGGTGGACAGGGGGTCAACACCACCGACTCCGCGGTCCGCATCACGCATCTGCCCACGGGCATCGTGGTGACGTGCCAGAACGAGCGCAGCCAGCTCCAGAACAAGGCCGCTGCGATGATCGTGTTGCAGGCGAAGCTCCTGGAGCGGCGGCGGGCCGAGGAAGCGGCGGAGAAACAGCGCATCACCGGCGGGCCACAGGACGTCTCCTTCGGATCACAGATCCGTAACTATGTCCTCCACCCGTACCAGATGGTGAAGGATCTGCGTACCGACACCGAGACCTCGAATACCAGCGGTGTTCTCGACGGCGAGCTCGATGATTTCATCGACGCGGAGATCCGGTGGCGGCGGTCGGTCGAGAATCAGGCGTGAGAGGGTTCTTCGGAGCTTTTGCCGACGCCCGGGATGCGCCTGGTTCCGGGCTGAGTGGGCAATCCTCGCCGCACCGTCCGGGCGCTCGTGGCCCGGCGGGACGATACGCGCCCGGCGTTCCGGTTCCGGAGGTCCGGAGGTCTCCCGTTTCCGGGACGGCATCCGAATGCTGCCTGCCTCTCGGGGAACGGACGGTGAAAAGACAAAGATCCGGCCGTGGTGGGAACGCCGGTGTGACGTAGGCTCGGCCGGCGGCCCGGCCCGGCGTCGGGGGAGGACTCCACCGGATCTCCTGACGCCATTGGCATGCCGGGTATACACGTGTAGAGTTCCGGGTAGTTCGCGGACCGGTCGATGTTTTAGTTTCGGTGTCTTGATCTGGTCCGTCTACTGCTTCACTCGATGGGATGTACGCCCGTGTCACCTGGTCGTTCACGATTGCGAACCGCTGTCGCGGAGGGAGTGCGGTCTGTGTCCCTGCACACGAATGCACGCATGTATCTGTGTGGAAATAACGGTGCAAATCCGGGCAGGATGGCCAGTCTCGCCGGTACGGGAAAGCCGTGACCTCCCTGGCGCCCGCGGCGTCCGGCGCCGCCTCCGGCGTGTTCGACGGTGCGCCCACGATGCCCCTGCCCGTCCTTATGTACCACGGCGTCGGTGATTCGGTGAGTGCGGACTTCCGACGCTGGGAGCTCCCTCCCGGTGCCTTCGCCGAGCAGCTCGAGGCCCTCGCCGAAAGCGGTTACCACCTCACCGGTCTCACTGACGCGCTGGCGCATCCCGCCCGCCGCCAGGTGGTGATCACCTTCGAGAACGGCTTCGAGGACTTCGTCACCACCGCGGTGCCCGCTCTGCGGGCGATCGGTGCCAGCGCTACCCTGTACGTGCCGACCGCCTTCGTTGGCCGGCGCGCCACCTGGCTGGATGGCTACACCGAGCGCAACCTCCTCTGCTGGACTGGTCCGACCTCGCCGCGCTCGCCGGAGAGGGCATCGAGCTCGGCTCGCACGGTCACCGTCATCTGGAGCTCGACGTGGTGCCGACCGCCTTGGCGCGGTACGACGTCACCGCCAGCCGGCGGCTGATCGAGGAGAGAACCGGCCGGCGTCCGGACAGTTTCTGCTACCCCTTCGGTTATCACTGCGCGTCGGTGCGCCATGTCGTCGCGGCCGCCGGGTTCGAATCGGCCTGTGAGGTCGGGTACCGCATTCATCAACCGACGTCGTCCCGGTTCGCCATCAGTCGATTGATCGTCAATCGGGCCGCTGGAGCGGCCGACATCCTTCGGCTCGTTTCCCAGGGGCATCGCGACGCCCTGCTCAGCGCCCGGCGAGGACTGCAGTCGGGGTGGCGGGCATATCGAGCGGCGCGCTGGCGGCTCGGCCGAGGCGCCTGACGACGGGGAACGCGGGAACTGGGGTCCGGGGTCCGGGGCCTGGCAGTTACCGCGTGCTCTCTCACACGACCGCGAGCCGATAGCCCCGCTTGATGACGGTCTCGACCACGCGGCCGGCCGGTCCCAGCGCGGTGCGTAACCGGGCGACGGTCATCTCGACCGCGTGTTCGTCGGTGAGCCCGGCCGTGCCCGTCCGGCGCAGCAGCTCGGCTCGGGACAGCACCCGACCGGGACGCTCGGTCAGCGCGTCGAGGACCGCCGCGGTCCTGGGTGCGAGCATCACCGGCTCGCCGTTGACGATCACTGCCGCGCCCTGGACCCGCAGCACGTGCCCCGCGGCCTCGACGGTCCGCCCCCGGCGACGCGGGAGTTCGTCGGACAGCGTGCGCACGAGTGCTCCGAGCCGGAACCGGTCCGGGGCCACCGTCGCCACGCCCTGCCGTTCGAGGGGGGGCGGCGCAGACCGGACCCACGCACGCGGGCAGCACCTCGCCCCGCAACGCGGTCAGCAGTTCGTCGAACTGTCCCATCTCCCGGGCGATCCGTAGGAGGCTCACCACGGCGGGCGCGCTGGTGAAGGTGACCGCGGAGACCCCGCCGGTGACGATGAGTTCGACCATCCGGCGGACCGGCCGCAGATCGTCCGGTGGTTCCCACCGGTACACCGGTATCTCGACGACCTCGGCACCCGCCGCGCGCAGCCCCTCGACCATGTCTGGCAACGGCTCGCCGTGTAGCTGCACCGCGATGCGCAGCCCGGCCAGGTTCTCCGTGAGCAGATGGGCGACGAGCTCGGCGCCGGATTCCGAGCGGGGCGACCAGCATTCGGTGAGCCCCGCGGCCCGGACGGCGCCAGTGACCTTCGGCCCTCGGGTGAACAGCCGGGCGCCGTCCAGCCGGTCGCGCAGCCGCTCGCCGACCCCCCAGCCCTCGGCGGCCTCCACCCAGCCGCGGAAGCCGATTGCCGTCGTAGCGATCACTGCGTCCAGCGGCCGGGTGAGGCACTCCCGGGTCGCGGCGAGCAGCAGGCTGTCGTCGGCGAGCGGCACGATGCGCAGGGCCGGGGCATGGATCACCCGGGCTCCGCGCCGTTCGAGGAGGTTCGCGAGTTCGTCGCGGCGACGCGCGGCCGTGACCCCGACGGTGAAGCCGAGCAGCGGTGGCAGCCCGGCGCTGACGGCCGGCTCCGTCGATGTCGCCGATGCCGGGGACGTTCCGGGCGCGCTGGTGGTTCCGGGTGTTCCGGTGGTTCCGGCGGTTCCGGGTGCGCCGGACCGGTCGCCGATGTCGGGCCACCCGGGACTACAGGTTGTCACGAGGCTACCTCCTGGCCTGGGGTCCCGCGCCGATCCCCCGGTCACCGCAGGATCGGACACGGCCATGTCCACGCGCTTGCCGGTGTGCAACGCCGGTGTTAACCGGCACCGTTGCGTATTCACGACGTCCGCATCGAGCGTTCGTCGGGCATCTCACATCCCGTCGTGTCGTGGAGTGCATGCCTTGTATCCGGACCGACCTGACTTCGAGTCGGTGTTGACATCCTGGGTTCGTACGGTTCTGGCCGTAGCGGGTGCCCGTTTGGACCGGCACCCATCGGTTCGGACGTGCGGGTGGTGCGCGGATGTCTTCTCGATCATTGGTGGTCGTCGGCCACGGCATGGTGGGGCATCGGTTGTTGGCGGCGCTGCGGGACCGCGACGTCGAGGGGCGATGGGATATCACGGTCCTCGCCGAGGAACCTCGGCCCGCCTATGACCGGGTGGGCCTCTCGGCGTACTTCACCGGGGCGACCGCGGAGGACCTCAGCCTCGTCGAGGACGGATTCCTCGAACACCCCCGGCTGCGGCTGCGTCTCGGTGAACCGGTCGTCGCCGTCGATCGGGCCGCCCGGACGGTGACCACCGGTGCTGGCCGCACCTACCGGTACGACGTGCTGGTGCTTGCGACCGGTTCCTACCCGTTCGTCCCGCCGGTACCCGGCCGGGAGGCCACCGGCTGCCATGTCTACCGCACGATCGAGGACCTAGAGGCGATCTTCGCCTCGGCGCGGGGTAGCCGGACCGGGACCGGTGTGGTCGTCGGTGGCGGTCTGCTCGGCCTAGAGGCGGCGAACGCGCTGCGTAGCCTGGGGTTGGCTACTCACGTCGTCGAGTTCGCGCCCCGGCTGATGCCGGCCCAGGTCGACGAGGCCGGCGGGCAGACGCTGCGAGCCCACATCACCGGGCTCGGGATCGGCGTCCACACCGACACGGCCACCGAGCGGATCGAGGCCGATCCCGACGGGCGGGTCACCCGGATGGTCTTCGCCCGTCACCCCGAGGGGCTGGCCGGCCTCGACACCGACGTCGTCGTGTTCTCGGCGGGGATCCGCCCGCGGGACGCCCTGGCCCGCGAGTGCGGACTCGACGTCGGGGATCGCGGCGGCATCGTCGTCGACGAGGGCTGCCGCACCAGCGACGAGCACATCTACGCCGTCGGCGAGTGCGCCCTGGCGGCCGGACGGGTGTACG
>NZ_CDWRCK010000208.1:7294-7703 GCF_977927595.1 Frankia sp. CcWB3 | reverse complement strand
GGAGTTGCATTGAAATAACTTGATTATTCTATATCGGGTCTACGGGAAGTGAACGTGTAGTTCCACTCGCCGTGGAAACTGTCGCGCTCGAACGGAATCTCCTCCTGTTCCTTCTTGGATAGCTTGATCCCTGTCGGGTAGTCGGCCGGGTCGAGTGCGCACCGGACGACGAGGCCTGTCGTGGTGGTCGTGCTGGCGATGAGGTTTACCACGGTCTCGTAGGTCGCGAGCGGCCGGCCGCGCCAGGTGACGCTGATATAGGAAAACAGCCTGTGCTCAATTTTGTTCCACTTCGAGGTCGCTGGCGGGAAATGACAGACCCTGATCTCCAGGCCGGTCCTGGCGGCGAGCCTCGCGAGCTCTCGCTTCCACAACCAGACCGTGTTCCCGTTCGACCCGCCGCAGTCGG
>NZ_CDWRCK010000208.1:0-7077 GCF_977927595.1 Frankia sp. CcWB3 | reverse complement strand
TGGCCTTCCCGTCTGCGAGGTAGGGAAAGTCGTAGGCGTTCACCTCGACCGGTTCGCCCTTGCGGTGCCACTCCCTGCCGCCCTGGTGGAACGGCCCGACCAGCTCCTTCTTCTTCGTGTCCACGCTGATCACCGGGTCTCCGGCCGCCAGGAACGCCGCCGCGGTGGCACTGATGTGGCGGAACTGGGCGTCACGGTCCGGATGCCCACGCCCCTCGTGCCTTTTGCGCGTTCCCTGGAGACTGCACCCGATCGACTTCAGAATCTCGGCCACCACGGCATGACTGGCCGGATGCCCCATCCCGGTCAGCTCAAGGGCAAGCTTCCGAGTCGATTTCGTCGTCCACCGCAACGGCGTCATCGGATCCCCGCGGCTTTCCGGCTCGACCAGCCCGTCGAGAGCCTCGACGATCTCCGGATCGGCCTCCTCAAGTTTCTTACGGCCTCCGCCTGGCGCCCGGACCCGGCCAGCAGGCGGAGGCGACGGGTCCGTAGCCTCCTCCATCCCACGTTTGATCGTGTTCCGGGCCGCACCTGTCGCCCGGGCAACGGCCGCAATTCCACCATGCCCCCACGAATCCGCCTCCGCGCCCATAGGAGTCGAAATGAAATAACTTGCGCGTTTCGAACCCTCCACAGGCCTGTGACCTGCGATGATGCTCTCGATCGCGTATTTGTTACTTCATTACGTCCCCATAGCGATCCGCCACTGCCGCTCGTCCAGATGGGGCCGCTGCTTCTCCAGGCGCCCCCTCATCGCGACAAACTTCGCCGAACGATCGTCCACCACGGACATAACCGTACCGAGGCGATCACACGGGAATCCCAAACACAGATCAAGTGATCAACTTATTTAATGACAGTACCTTTCACCATCGAAAAAGCAGAAGGTGAGATATGCACCGAGCTCGTTGCGCACCAGTCGCCGGAAGACGGTCGCTGCCACCTCAGCGTTAAATCCCTCGATTCGCGTGAAACCACGTCGGGACAGAAGGAAGTTTGCCCCCTCGCCCCGGCAGATCTCGGCGTCGACGACCTGGCGGACGACATCCGCGTACTCGTCGTCGCTGAGATCAAACATGACCTCGCCGAGCGAGAATTCCGGTTCGGCCCCCGCCACCAATCCGTCGAGGTCCACCTCGCGGCAGTCTTTGGCCACAAGGGAAACCAGCGGCTCCCCGCCATCGTGGCAGACAAAGCCGCGCTCCCTCAGCTGCGCATATGGGACCATGGTGATGACCGCAGCGTTGAACGGCCGGGGCAGCGCCTCCAGCAGCGTGTTGTAATGGATTTCCCCTGTGGCGAGTCGGGTGACACCATCGATGTGGAACAAGCAGAACGGCGTCGCGTCGTCGAACTTCCCATCCCTCATTCTCAACCTTCCAACTTCGTGACGAGGTAGTCCTCGAGAACCAGGTAGTCGATACCCGTCCCGAGGAAGCAACGGAGGGCATCCTCCGGCGAGGATACTATCGGTTCCTCCGCCAAATTGAAGGAGGTGTTGATCAAGCAGGGCACACCCGTTGTCTGCTCAACGGCCTCAAGCAGGCGCGCAAGCCGGGGGTGCTGTGCCGGTGACACCGACTGGATGCGCGCGGTGCCGTCGACGTGGACCGCCCCGGGGACCAAGTCGCGATACTCGGCGCGGATAGGGAAGACGAAGGTCAGGTCGGGAGAGTTTGCCTTCTTGCCCATCTCGAAGATTCTCGGTGCCGCGTGTGCGCCGCCTGCCGACCCGCGTTGCACTGCGGGCTTTGTGAAAGGGAAGGCCGACTCAAGGTCCGCGCCCGCGACGGTCAGCCGGGGCTGTGCGAGGCGTGCTACCGCCGCACCCTGTTCGGTGTCTGCGACGCCTGCGAGCTGATCGGGAAGCTGGCCACGACCGGCGCCCACGGCGGACCCCGCCTGTGCACCCGCTGCCGAACCACGGCCACTCGCCGCTGCTCGCGGTGCGGACGCGATCGGCGGATCATCGCCACCTGGCCGATCGGTAGCGTCTGCGCCTCCTGCTACGCTTGGACACGCCGCCACCCCGCCCTCTGCCCCCGCTGCCGGCGCGCTCAGGTGCTCGTCGGTTTCGATTCCCAAGGCCAACGGATCTGTGGTCCGTGTGCCGGCTTGGACGTCGACTACGACTGCCCGGCCTGCGGCCGGGCCGGGTTCGTGCCCCGCGACGGCAGGTGCGAACGCTGCCTGGCCGCCCGCCGTGCCAACGAGTTGCTCACCGACACGAACGGCGCCATGTGTCCCGAGCTGCGCCCGCTGGCGACCGCTCTGGCAACCGCCGACGCGCCCGACGCCGTCCTGACCTGGCTACGCTCCGGCGGTTCTGCCGAACGGTTGTTCCTCCACCTGGCCTCGTCGGATGTTCCACCCAGCCACGAGCTGCTCGACACCTGGCCGCAGACCCTCGCTCTACACCGGCTGCGCCAGACACTCGTCCACGTCGGCGTCTTGCCCGACCGCGCCGACCACCTCGAACGCCTCGGCCCCTGGCTCGACAACCTCCTCACCACACAGCCCACCGTCCACAGCAGCCTGATCCGTACGTGGGCGCGCTGGGCGATCCTGCGCCGCGCCCGTCACCGGCTGCCCGCCCGGCCGTTCACCCCGGCCGCAGCCGGTTGGGCCCGCACCCGCATCCGCGCCGCGCTCCGCCTGCTCGCCTGGATCGACGATCGACAGACGACGCTCGCCGATCTCACCCAGGCCGACGTCGACCGCTGGCTGACTGAGCATTCGGCCGAGAGCGCCTACCCAGCCCGTGAGTTCCTGCATTGGGCGCGCAGCCGACGGCTCACCGGTGACGTGAGCATCCCGAAACGGCGACCCCGCCACATCGTCGCCGCGATCAGCGAAGACGACCGGTGGACCCACCTCCGTCGCTGCCTGCACGACACCACCCTGCCCCTGCCCGCTCGCGCGGCAGGCGCCCTCCTGCTGCTTTACGGCCTACCCGTCAGCCGGATCTCGGCGCTACACGCCGACCAGATCGACCGTGAGGGCAATCGGACCCTCCTCCGCTTGGGAGCACACCGAGTGCTTCTCCCTCCAGCGGTCGCCGACCTGCTACTCGCCCAACCCGACGCCGCCCGTCCCGTATCCGTTCTCGCTCGCAGCGCCCCGCCGGCCACGACCTGGCTGTTCCCCGGCGGCTTCCCTGGCCAACCGACTCGGGACGCGGTCTACCGGGCGCTTCGCGGCAACGGGCTGCCGCACGCCCGCCATGCCCGTAGCGCCGCGCTCATGACGCTCGCCGCGGACCTACCCGCCCCGATCCTCGCGGGCCTGCTCGACCTCCACATCGCCACCGCCGTCGCCTGGACCCAGCACGCCGCCCACGACTGGACCCTCTACCTCGCCGCACGGGACCGTCCTGAGCCCTAAAAGACGGCATACGACGCCCAGGAGACCGTCCAAGGGGATTGCGGCTTCCTACGCCGCGTGCCGCTTCGCGCGGAGGTCGTCCGTCCGCATTTGGAGGTTGAGGAAGAGCGCAATGGCTCTTCCTGCCATTTCTAATCTGTAGCACACCGGGGGGCTTGCGGCAAGACCCAGTTCATGCCGCAGAATCCGTGACCGAGGCGAGAACCCACGAGATTAGGAGCCGCGGAATGCGTGTGTTGTTGTCGATGGCGGGGTCGCACGGGAATGCGACGAAATACCCCGCAGGGGGAGCCGATGATGGACGCCGAAGTGATCATCGTGGGTGCCGGTCCGACCGGCCTGATGCTGGCCGCCGAGCTGCGCCTGGCCGGAGTCCGGCCGCTGGTACTGGAGCGCCAGCCGCTGCTCCGGGAGACGCCGAAGGCGAACGGATGAGGAAGTACCCCGATGAGCTGCGGGAACGGGCGATCCGGCTGGTGCTGGAGGCCAGGGCCGAGGCGGGGACGAGCGCGAAGGGTGCGTGCCAGCGGATCGGGGCTCAGCTGGGGATCTCGCCGGAGACGCTGCGGGTCTGGGTCGTGAAGGCCGAGGTCGAGGCGGGAACGAAGCCGGGTGTGCCGACTGAGGTGGCCGCCCGGCTGGCCAAGGTAAACATTCAGCTGGTTAAGTGATCTTGCTGTGGGTGGTGGTTCCCTATCTGTCAGCATGAGGTGAGGCAGGTTCCGGCCATCATCTTGTGACGGGGCGGGTAGGGAGGAAGTCGATCGTGGTGGTATCGGTGACGGCCAGGCGGGATCTGACCGATGATGGTCGGGTGGGAGATCGGGAGAGTGGTGGCCGGTCGCGGCCGGATCCGGAGGTCGAGCCGAAGGCGCGGCGGCGGTCGTTCACGGCGGCGTACAAGCTACGGATCTTGACCGAGTACGAGGCGGCTGCCGACGGGCAGAAAGGCGCGATCTTGCGCCGGGAGGATCTGTACTCGGCGCATATCGCGGAGTGGCGGAAGGCCCGTGAGGCGGGGGCGTTGGCGGGGTTGTCGAAGCCGAAGGGGCGCCCGCCGACCGATGAGCGGAACCGGGAGTTGGAGAAGCTGCGGGCGGAGAAGGAACGGTTGGAAAAGGAGCTGGCGCAGGCCCGCTTCGTGATCGATGTGCAGGGAAAAGTATCCAAGGGGACGTAATGAAGTAACAAATACGCGATCGAGAGCATCATCGCAGGTCACAGGCCTGTGGAGGATTCGAAATGCGCAAGTTATTTCATTTCGACTCCCAAGCTCTTGGAAACTCTCTCCGAGGGCATTCCCGAGATCAGCGAATCGCAGGAGTCGCCGCGGAAGCGGAACGGATAGTCGAGGACGGTGTCGCCGCGTTGTCCGGTGAGGTGGGGGTGGCGGCGGCGTGTCGGGCGATGGGACGGTCCCGGGCCACGCATTACCGTCGGCATCGGAAGAGCCCGGCTCCGGTGCGGCCGGCGCCGATCCCGCATCGGGAGCGTCGCCAGCCCGCGGCGTTGTCGGCGGCGGAGCGGGAGCGGGTGTTGGAGGTGTTGCACTCGCCGCGGTTCGTCGACGCCTCCCCGGACCAGGTGTGGGCGACGCTGCTCGACGAGGGGGTGTACCTGGCGTCTGCGCGGACGATGTACCGGCTGCTCGCCGAGCGGGGGGAGACCGGGGAGCGTCGCCGTCAGGCCACCCATCCCGCCCATGTGAAACCCGAGCTGGTCGCGTCGTCTGTGAACACGGTGTGGAGCTGGGATATCACGAAGCTCCACGGTCCGAAGAAATGGACGTACTTCTACCTCTATGTGATCATCGACGTGTACAGCAGGTATGTGGTCGGGTGGATGATCGCCGACCGGGAATCCGCCACTCTCGCGGAGGATCTCATCACCGCGAGCTGTGTCAAGCAGGGTGTCGGTCGGGAGCAGTTGACGATCAACGCGGACCGGGGTACGTCGATGACGTCGAAGACCGTCGCGTTGCTCCTCGCGGATCTGGGGGTTACCCGTTCGCATTCCCGACCCAGGGTGTCGAACGATAATCCGTATTCCGAGGCTCACTTTAAGACGTTGAAGTATCGGCCTGACTTCCCAGGGGTGTTCGACAGTCTTCAGGCGGCCCGGTCCTGGTGCCGGGACTTCTTCGACCACTACAACAACACGCACCGCCACTCCGGGATCGGCCTGCTCACCCCGGCGACGGTCCATCACGGCCTGGCTGGCGAGGTCCACCAGGCCCGCGCTGCCGTCCTGGGCGCCGCCTACGCGGCGCACCCCGAACGGTTCGTCCGCCGGCCCCCGGTGCCGCCGGCGCTCCCGGAACCAGTGTGGATCAACCGGCCTGTCGCCGACGAACCGACTATCCAGCAAGACCCAGCAGCAGGCTAGTTTCCGCAAGATCCTGCCTCAAACAGGTTGACGGGTTCCGCAGTGACGACGTCGACCTGAACGAACTCCCCGTGGTGCTCAGATTGTGATCAGGAGATCTGAGCACCACGGGTGTACCCTTTATTTAAATGCAGACTTCTGAAAACAGCTAATCGAGCACTTTACAAAGTTGGCTCCTATAGAGAACTAGGCTGGCAATAGGAGTGATAGCGGCACTCCGAGTGCAGAGTACAAATCCATTAGCTCCCTCTCCGTCAGTTCCGAGTCATGTAGAACTGCATGAAACGGGACTTTACGTTCGTCGATAGGGAAGCCGCGTGACTCGGGGAGCGCCCAAGCTGCACATGCGGACGAGATAATGTCGAGAAAAAGCGGGATCGACGGCCGCTGTCTCGATAGAAGCCTAGAGCTTTGCGAGACATACATGATATATGCCCCCGCCGGGGTCCAGCTCAGGTCCGTCAAGCATTCATATAGAGCATCCCAGTTGCGACCATAGTACTCGGGAAATTCAAACCTCTCGGAAAATTGATCATGCATTTCTGCCTCTGTGCTCATTCCTGCGCCGTCGATGCGTACCAGTCGCACACCGCTTCCACCTTCGTCGGCATCGTCGGGAGGTGTGGGCACTGTTCCACAGAGAATCCACGGGGGCTGCGGCGAAAGCAGCACTCGTGGCAGCCAATCATAGGCCACGTTTCACCTACTTGATCCGAGTAAATGTCCTGTAGTGATCACTAGTATAGTACGCGGACCCATCGCTTCCTGTGACGATCCTGGCGGCGCCGCGAGGCTTGGTGTTGTATACGTCCCACTCTCGATAGGAAACACCTCGGGGCAGCGCGCCGTTGCTGTTTTTATAGGTGGCCCCTCCCTTGTATCCCGGCAACGGTGAGCCCTTCGATGTAACTCGATTAAGAACCGTATTCACCTGTGGGGGAAGACGCTTGAGGTTAGCGCGGTAGACTGCTGCCCTTGCCGCGCCCGGAGCTGCCCGTGCAGCTCCTACCACAGCACGCGCAGTCGACGGAACGGCTCGGGCAGCCGATGGAACGGCCCGCGCAACTCGAAGCACAGTCCCCCATGACTGACCGTCGAGGTCCTGGAGGTTGTAGGGATCTTGGAGAGCGTACTCGTACGGGTTTGCGCTGCCTCCGAACACCGGATCTACAGATAGGAAGCGCCCAGTGGTCGGGTTATAGAGACGAGCACCCATTAGAAAGATGCCGGAGACTGTGTCTCGCGATCGGTGGAAACTACCCAGCCAGCTATAACGAGGGTAGGGAGTCGAAATGAAATAACTTG
>NZ_CDWRCK010000207.1:0-7597 GCF_977927595.1 Frankia sp. CcWB3 | reverse complement strand
GATGAACTTCCCAAACAGGCCCTAGTGTCCGCGGCGGCGATGCGGAACTCAACGCGTCATCGAGTGGAACATGGGGTACCGCGAAAGCCCCGGGGCGTAGCCGAATCGGGGACGGCGGTGGACCCCGATGAAGCCAAGCGCGGTGGGGTTCATCACGGACAGTGCTGATGCGCTGGGTAACTCCTCCGGGGGGTCCGGACCGGGCGCGCCGGAACCAGGTGCGCCCGGATGCAGAAGGTCAACGCGGTGGGCCCGGAGAATGAAACCCGAGGTCGCGGGGCCGAGATCGGGCGCCAAGGGGATCCGGCGCGCGGCCCGGCGCCCAGCCGGGGTGGCCCGGAGGTACCGATCCGAATGCGGTGGGCCGGATGGGCCGGCCTGGAGGTGATGGCCCCAACGCGGTGGGCTCCATCGCGCGGGCCCACCTTCCGGGCCCCACCTTCCGGACCCGCTACCCGGGGCTCCGCGCCGGGTGGGCCCCGCGGGGGTCCGGTCCGGCACCGGGGAGCCCGCAGGTGGCTCCGTCGGCGCAGGGGAGGCCCCGAATGGCCCCGGATGCCCGGGCAATCCGGATAATCCCGGGGCCGGGCGCTCCGGGGCCTGGGTGGGTCGGTCAGCCCGAGATCGGCCGCTCGTCCTGCTCGGTGCTGGCCACGATCCTGGTGCCGGCCACGATCGCCTCGGGCCCGTTCAGGCCGGCCTCGCCGGCGCGCAGCCCGAATCGCCTGATCGCGTCCCCGACCGTGGTGGCCTTGACCTCACCGGCCCGGACGAGGGCTTCCAGGGTCGCGACGACGATCGACTCGGCGTCGACCTTGAAGTGCCGGCGCAGGGCGGCCCGGGTGTCGGAGCGGCCGTACCCGTCAGTGCCCAGCGAGGTGAACGGCTGCGGAACCCACCGGGAGATCTGGTCGGGCACCGCGCGCATCCAGTCGGAGACCGCCACGACCGGGCCGGCGGCCCCTTCGAGAGCGCGGGTCACGTACGGCACGGCATCGTCGGCCTCGGGGTTGAGCAGGTTGGCACGGTCGCAGTCGAGCGCCTCCCGCCGAAGCTCGTTCCACGAGGTCACCGACCACAGGTCGGCGGCGACCCCGAAGTCGGCGGCAAGGATCTCCTGCGCCGCCAGCGCCCAGTGGATGGAAGTCCCGCTGGCCAGCAGTTGGGCCCGCGGCGGGGAGTCCACGCCGGCCCCCGCCGCCGGAAGCCCGCGGACCAGGCCCTCGGCCGAGCGGAACCGGTACATTCCGGAGATGATCTGCGCCGGGTCGAGACCCGCGGGCTCGGCCGGCTGCGGCACCGGCTCGTTGTAGACGGTGAGGTAGTAGAAGACGTTGTCGTCCCGCTCGCCGTACATTCGGTCGAGCGCCTCCCGGACGATGTGCGTCACCTCGAAGGCGAAGGCGGGGTCGTAGGCCACGCAGGCCGGGTTAGTCGAGGCCAGGAGCAGGGAGTGGCCGTCCTGGTGCTGCAGGCCCTCGCCGTTGAGGGTGGTCCGACCGGCGGTCGCCCCGAGCAGGAACCCGCGGCCGAGCTGGTCGCCGAGCGCCCACATCTGGTCGCCGGTGCGCTGGAAGCCGAACATCGAGTAAAAGACGTAGACCGGGATCATGTACTGCGCGTGGGTGGCGTACGCTGTGCCGGCGGCGATCACCGAGCCCATCGACCCGGCCTCGCTGATGCCCTCGTGCAGTATCTGACCGGTCTCGGACTCCTGGTAGGACAGCAGCAGTTCGCGGTCGACGGCCTCGTATCGCTGCCCGTGCGGCGAGTAGATCTTCGCCGTCGGGAACATCGCGTCCATGCCGAAGGTGCGGGCCTCGTCGGGGATGACCGGCACGAAACGCGCGCCCATCTCCTTGGTCTTCATGAGGTCCTTCAGCAGCCGGACGAAGGCCATCGTCGTGGCGACGGGCTGTTTGCCGGAGCCCTTCCGGAGCTCGTCGAAGATCTTCGCTGGCGGCTGGGGGAGCGGCTTGGCCCGCACGACCCGCCGCGGGATCGACCCGCCGAGTGCGGCCCGGCGTTCCCGCATGTACGCGATTTCCTCGGAGTCCGGCCCGGGGTGGCAGTAGGGCGGCAGGTCACCTGACAGCGCCGAGTCCGGGATCGCCAGATAGAGCCGGTCGCGGAACTCCTTGAGCTCGCTCTTGGTCAGCTTCTTCATCTGGTGGGTGGCGTTGCGGGCCTCGAAGTCCTTGCCCAGGGTCCAGCCCTTGATGGTGTGCGCGAGGATGACCGTGGGCTGGCCCGCGTGCTCGGTCGCCGCCTTGTAGGCCGCGTAGAGCTTGCGGTAGTCGTGGCCACCGCGGGAGAGCTTGCGCAGATCGTCGTCGGAGAGGTCCGCGACCATCCGGCGCAGCCGGGCGTCCGAGCCGAAGAAGTGCTCCCGGATGTATTCGCCCGACGACGTCGAGTAGGTCTGGAACTGCCCGTCCGGCGTGGTGTTCATGCGGTTTACCAGCACGCCGTCGGTGTCCTTGGCCAGCAGCGGGTCCCAGTCGCGGCCCCAGACCACCTTGATGACGTTCCAGCCGGCGCCCCGGAACAGCGACTCCAGCTCCTGCATGATCTTTCCGTTGCCGCGGACCGGGCCGTCGAGGCGCTGCAGGTTGCAGTTGACCACGAAGATGAGGTTGTCGAGCTCCTCGCGGGCGGCCACGCCCAGCGCGCCGATCGACTCCGGCTCGTCCATCTCGCCGTCGCCGAGGAACGCCCACACCCGGCTGTTCGAGGTGTCCTTGATCTGGCGGTTGAGCAGGTAGCGGTTGAACCGGGCCTGATAGATGGCGTTGATCGGCCCGATCCCCATCGAAACCGTGGGAAACTCCCAGAAATCAGGCATAAGCCGCGGGTGGGGGTAGGACGACAGGCCGCCCGACTCGCCCTCGCGCCGGAAGGCGTCGAGCTGCTTCTCCGTCAGCCGGCCTTCCAGGAAGGCGCGGGCGTAGATGCCCGGGGACGCGTGACCCTGAATAAAGATCTGGTCACCCGAGGCGCTTCCCGGCGAGGAACTGAGATGGTCCTTGCCGCGGAAGAAATGGTTGAAGCCCACCTCGTAGAGGCTCGCGCTCGAGGCGTAGGTCGCGATGTGACCGCCGACATTGAACTCGGGGCGGTTGGCGCGGCTCACCATGATGGCCGCGTTCCACCGGATATAGGCCCGGATGCGGCGTTCGATGTGCTCGTCGCCGGGGAACCAGGGCTCCTGCTCCGGGCTGATGGTGTTGATGTAGTCGGTGCTGGTGAGACCGGGAACACCGACCGCCTTCTCCCGGGCCCGTTCGAGGAGCTTCAGCATGATGAAGCGGGCCCGGCCGCGGCCGGACTCCTCGATGACGGCGTCGAGCGACTCCAGCCACTCGCTGGTTTCGGAGGGATCGATGTCCGGCAGCTGACTCGGTAGCCCGTCGGTGATGACCGAGAACTTCCGGGTTGTGTCCTGCATCACGCCTTCTCCTGCTCCTCGAGCTTCCCGGGGCCGTCGCGATCATGCGAAAAGGTCCTGATCGTACGATCGCCGGCCTAGTTGTCCCTTTTGCAACGCACCGGGTGGGAACATGCATGATCAATGCGCCGCCGCATCCCGGCCGCTCGCTCATCCCATACAATGCCTGAACTCTGGGTGATCGACCGACCCTTGACGGCCGAGGGGGGAGGTTACCCGGAGAACGGGTATGTCATGGACCATCGTGCTCCATCGTGCTCCATCGCGGCGGCCTCGTCACGTACGTCTTGGTTACTTCCGGGTCGAGACCTGGGCGATGTGCGTTGCGTTGTTGGCCTGTCGTCCGTAGTGCGGCCGATGCCGGGCCCCGCGGTGGTGGACAATCACCCTGATGGCGACCCGGATGAAGACGACGACGCTGTCCGTGCGCACCGGCCGGCGAGAAAGTGTGGTGGATCTCACACCTGATGCGCGGCGGTTCCTTGCCGGTTCCAGCGACGGGTTGCTGTCGGTCTTCGTGCCGCATGCCACGGCCGGCGTGGCCATCCTCGAGTTGGGTTCCGATAGTGATATCGACCTGCTCGCGGCGCTCGCGGATCTGCTCCCCGCCGACGGCAGATGGCGCCACGCGCATGGAACGTTCGGTCACGGCCGCTCGCATGTGATGCCGGCCATCATCCCGCCCTCGTTGACGGTGCCGGTGATCGACGGCCGCCTCGCGCTCGGGGTCTGGCAGTCCATTGCGCTGGTGGACCTCAACGTGGACAACCCCGATCGAACGGTCCGGCTGTCGTTCCTGGCGGGATGATTCCGCTCTCTCCGGGGTACTGGCGGGGAGTCACACCAGGCTGACCACGCCGTCGCTTGTCCACAACCGACGGCGTGGCACTTGCGCAGTCACCGGAAGGTCCGGTGGACTAGGTTGAGGCGCACCAGCCGATGAGGATCATCGTTGGATGCGTCCACCGAGACGGGACGCCCTCGCGGTTACGCGGAGCGTCAACATACGAGCAGGAGGTAGTGGAGGGTGAGTCCGACCGCGGCGAACGCCGAGGGTCAGCGCCGAGCGGAGCGGCTGGGAGTCTCCGCCGGGACCCAGGTGCAGTCGCTCAACGAGGACGACGACATCGCCCAGGACCTGCTGGACGCCGTCACGAGCGCCAGCGGGACCGAGCTTGTCCCCGAGGACTCCGACGACGTCGTCGACATCGTCCTGCTGTGGTGGCGGGAGGATGACGGGGACCTGGCGAACGCCCTCATCGACGCACGGCGGCAGCTGTCCGACGACGGCGTGATCTGGCTGCTGACGCCCAAGGCCGGGCGTGCCGGCCATGTCGAGCCGAGTGATGTGCTGGACGCGGTGCCCACCGCGGGTCTCGTCCAGACCAGCACGTTGAGCGTCGCCCAGGAGTGGTCCGGCCAGCGGCTGGCGGCGCCGAAGTCGCAGCGGGTGCGCCACCGCTGACCTAAGGTGCCCGGTCCGGCCGGCCCGGCCGGGCATGGGTCGGTCCGGTCCGGTTCCCTCGGTTTCGGGGTCCGGGTCGAGGCGGGCGTGCACCGCCGTGCTCGCGCCTCGGGGACGGATGCGGGGTGTATGGGCGCCTCCGGCCGCCGCGGGCGGCGCTCGGGGTGGGCCGGGCGGCGGGCGGTCACTGGTAGAGCGGTTACCGGTAGAGCGGCACCTGCTGGCCCTCGACCGCCCCGGGGTAGCGGTCCCAGATGCGGTTGATTCCGAACTGCAGGACCAACGCGCCGCCGCCGATGAGGAAGAGAGCGAAGGCCAGGACCGGATTCGTCTCGGCTACCCCGGCCGCACGCTGGGCGCTACGGACGCGGGTGCCGAGCCGCCAGGCCGCGACGAACGGTGGGAAGATGATCATCCAGCCGATCAGGAAGGCCAGCAGCGACAGCGTCGGGTTCACCTCGATGCGCCGGTCATACTCGGCGAGCTCTTTGTTCGTCCGGTAGATCCAGACGAACGGGTAGACACCCAGGGTCATCAGAGGAAGACCCAGCCACACCGCGAAGGGGTTGCGCCTCCTCCCGAGTAGGCCGGACCCCTGGAACGTGTCGGGGGAGCCAGGTGGTCCGGCCAGGCCCGGTGTCCCATAGTCGGGGGTGGCGGGGTAGCCTTGCTGCGGTTCGTGGCCGGTCAGAGACTCACGAAACGCATAGATCGGAAATCCGCCGGTGGATGTGCCCGGTCCGTCGATCGGGTGAGGTTCCTGGGCGGGGTATCCGTGCGGGGTGGAACTCTGATTGGTCAAAGTGGCCCTGTCCTCATCGGTGTCCATACCAGTGGCGGCCGCGGGGCACGGCACCATGCCCCCACGCATGTCCGGCCGGTGCGGCTCCCGCGTCGATCGGCCAGACTAGGGCACTCTGGCCTCGAAAACCCGCACACCCGCCGCATCGGGGTCACCGGACCGGGAAGGACACCTTCCATCCCGGTCTGATCGCCGTGATCTGATTGCCGAGTACGCGGGTGAACATCCAGGTCGGGTGCGGTTCCAGGCGATATGGCGGAGATCCGGAAGGTCGTGTAGGGCACGCCGCGGATGGGCGGCCAGCTTCGAGGTAGCCGGCAATGGCATGCTGGATCGGGACATCCGTGCCGATCGGTGAGTACCCTCGCCGGATTTGGCGCGGGGCCCGTCGCCGTAGTGATCATCCGTTGTGGTCACCGGTCCCTGATCAGTTCCCCACCGTTGTGGAGAGGAAGAGCCCATGGCCGTCGAGGTTGGCTCCGTCGCCCCGGACTTCTCACTGAAGGACCAGAACAACGAGGTTGTCACGCTGTCCGAGTTCCAGGGTAAGCGCAACGTGGTCCTGCTGTTCTACCCGTTGACCTTCACCGGCGTCTGCCAAGGCGAGCTGTGCTCCGTGCGGGACGATCTCGCTTCGTTCCAGAACGACGACGTCCAGGTGCTGGCCGTGTCGGTCGACTCGCCGTTCGCCCACAAGGTCTGGGCCGACCAGCAGGGCTACGAGTTCCCGCTGCTCGCCGACTTCTGGCCGCACGGCGCCGTCGCGAGCGCGTACGGCGTCTTCAACGCGGAGCGGGGCATCTCTCTGCGGGGCACCTTCGTCATCGACAAGGAGGGTGTCGTCCGCTGGAAGGTCGTCAACAACATCCCCGACGCGCGGGACCAGGCCGAGTACCTCAAGGCGCTCGCCATCCTCTAAGATCGTCCTTGCGGGAGCCGGCCTGCGTCTGGGGAGTCGTGGAGGGCCGGCTCCCGCCGGCTCCCGCCGGGGCTCGCCGCTGCGTAGTCTTAGTTGACCTCGTCATCTCCCGGGCGCGTAGCTCAGCGGGAGAGCGCTCGCCTTACAAGCGAGTGGTCGCAGGTTCGATCCCTGCCGCGCCCACGGGCTGGTCTTTCATGCTTGCTTCCCTTCGGGAAGCTTCGCCGCCAGCCGCGATGTCTGCTGGGGCCGAGCCCCCCCATGCCCCCCATGGCGGCAATCGGGGCGCTCGAAAGCCGTGAATCGCCGCGGGTGTAGCAACGGGTGTAGCAACGCGCCCGGGGCCACCGTGGGGGAGTGGTCCGGTCAGGCGCCGCTCGGGTGGTCGTTGAGACGGGTGAGCGCGGCGCGCTTGTCCGCCACCTCGCCGCGAATGGGCGGTATGAGATCAGCGTGAGCGGACGGCCGTAGCTGGTCGCGTAGACACCGATCCGCACCGCGAAACCGTTGCAGTCCTTGCAGAGCTGGAGCCAGACCGTCACCGGTCGAGGCCGTCGATGGCGTGTGCGCGGATCGCGGCGAGGATCTGATCCCAGATCGTGGCGGGCAGGCGGATGTCCCGGAGGCCCAGCTAGCCGTAGCGCAGGTCAACGTGGCCGTCCGCGTGGCGGACCAGGCTGCCGGCGACCGCCCACTCCGTCCACTCGGCGGTCAGCGTGGTGAACGTGGCCACGCGGGCCTCTTGGACGAGGCCGGACCAGATGACGCCGGGCATCCGGAGCTCGTGGACCTCGCCGGCATACCGGTACTGGATGACGGCTTCCGCGCCGTCGCGGGCGAATTGGGCCGCGGGGGCGCAGGCCGCCCGGCGCCAGTCCAACGGTGTGCCCACTGGGGTGCCGGGGTCGGTTCACCCCATGCGTCTGTCTCCTCGCGTGTGATGGAGCCTCCCCACCCGCGAGC
>NZ_CDWRCK010000206.1:0-7606 GCF_977927595.1 Frankia sp. CcWB3 | reverse complement strand
TCGGGTTGGAGTACTAGAGCCCTTCCAGATAGTCCGACGGGCCGAAGTCGGTGAGTCCGGTGAGATCGGATGCTGCGGTGTGTAGCTCCTCGATTGTTTGGATCTTGTCTACTGAGTACGCTCCTCTGGTCCGTCAGCAGACGGCCTCAACAAATTCTCGGGATACAACGACAGGTTCCTCCCCGAGGGGCAGCAGGTGGAAACGGTCTTTTCGCGGAGCGTACGGAGGGTGTATAGGGTCTCCGCGGCTGGCCAGCCGGAAAACATCCAGTTTCCCAGGGCCGACTCTGGACGCCGTGCCCGATGCCGCTCCTGATCTATCCTCGCCGACGGGTCCCGGTGTAAGATACGGCCGTCGATCCGGATGACAATGCGAACGTCATGACCGTGTCCTTTCTGTAACTGTCGCGAACGTCCTGGTAAGCCATCGGCGGCACCCCGTTCGCCGGGCGCGGCAGCCTAGGCAGCTGAACATGCCGACGAAATACCGACCTCCGCTAGCTTCGAGCTAATCATAGCCGATACGAGTGGGTGATCGGCGTTCTGCGTCCGGCGCCAGCCATCGACAATTGAGATCGGCTGATACGAATATCAGCGCCAGTACTGCCGTGGGTTGATGCCCCGCCGCTTCGGGCCCATACTTCCTGCCTCGCGGCAACCGAGGTCGCCACGGTCGCATCACGTCACCCATCCCCGCCGTTGACGAGTTGACGACCTGACGCCGCGCCTGAAGTGACAACGCGGGTTGGGCCAGGCGCGTGGATGTCCGGGCATAGAATGGCGGGTAACATTTTATCGCGAACGGGTTACGGCTATAGGTCAGCTCGGCAACACGCCCGGCCACATTGAACGGGTATCGACTGCCCGCCCATGAGTAGAGTCCACGGACGTGGTGCGTGGGGAGTAGCAGTCTTGTCTTCAACTCGCCGTCGACGTAGGCGAATCCGGCTCGGAAGCGGATGTGGACCCGGGCCAGTTGCGGTCAGCGTTCGTGAGCGCGGGTGTTCAGCCGCTGGCGCAGATGGTGCTGCATGGACTCGGGCGGGTTCTTCGGCACGGCCCCATCCCGCCGCCTGCGACCGGCCCTCCACCATGATCTTTGGTTATGGTGGAGGGCTCGGGACGGTGTGCGGCGGTGCCGGTGGTCGCCGCGGCCACCAGCACCCCGCCCGGGCTCGCCGCCACCTGGACTCATGCGGCGATCGCCGCCCAGGTCGCGGGCATCGTCTTCGCCCCGATATCCGCCTCTCAGGTCGGCAGGATCCTGGCCGGCCTGGACCTTAAGCCGCACAAGGTGACCGGATGGCTCACCCGGCGCGACACCCCCGACTTCTGGAACCGCGTCCGCGACATCTGCGCCCTGTACCGCACTCCGCCGAAAGGCGCGATCGTGCTGTCCATCGACGAGAAGACCGCGATCCAGGCCCGCGAGCGCCGCTACCCCTCCCAGCCCGCCGCACCAGGCCGAGCCGCCCGCCGCGAGTGCGAGTACCGCCGCCACGGCACCGCCTCCATCGTCGCCGCCCTGGACATCACCACCGGGCAGACCCTGATCGAGACCATCCAGCGCAACAACGCCGTGACCTTCACCGTCTTCCTGGACCGGCTCGACCGGCTCCTGCCACGCGACAAGGACATCCACGTGGTTCTCGACAACGGCTCCGCGCACACGGCCAAGCACACCAGGGCGTGGCTGGCCGCCACCCGCGCTGGCACGTCCACTGGACCCCGCCCCATGCCTCCTGGCTCAACCAGGTCGTGCTCGTCTTCTCCGCCCTGACCCGCGCCGTCCTCCGCAACGGCGACTTCACCAGCCGCGACGACCTGATCGAGAAGATCGATGCCTGGACGATCCGGCGCAACGAACACGCCCGCCCCTTCCGCTGGACCTACCAGGGCACCCCGCTCAAGGAAACGGCCTGACCCACCCGACCCGATCCGCAGGAACGCGGTCAGCCGGGCAGGGCCGCTGTCAGGTCGACCTCGACCAGCTGCCCGGGGAAACCGAGCCGGGCGACTCCCAGCAGCGTGCTCGCGGTGGTGAACGCCGGCCCCACGACCGAATCGGTCAGGCGCCGCCAGGCGGTACCCAGAATCCCGACATCGTCGCTGACCACATAGATCACCGAGCGGACGACGTGATCCGGCCCGACGCCCACCGCGCGCAGGGCCGCGACGGCGTTGGCTGCCACCTGGTCGATCTGGGCGTCGAGATCCCCCGGACCCACCAGCGCCCCTGAACGGTCGAGCGGGCACTGCCCCGCCAAAAACGCCGTCCGGCCCGCCTCCACGACGGTGATGTGGTGATACCCCGGAGTCGCATGGAGCTGAGCGGGATTGATGCGCGTGATCTCAGCCGTCATACACGCGAGTCTCGCGACTTGACCAACACAACGCTCACCTTTTCCGCAAACCCACCCCTCACCCGAACCCACAATCACCGACCGTGAACTACTCTCCACGAACTTACGCGGAGCAGCACTAGTAGCAGCGATGCTAGCCCTACCGTTCGGCGGTGTGGCAGGGATCGTGAATCTTCGGGAGATCGCCGAGTGGCTCGGCATCTCGCGTGCGTGGGCTGATCAGTTGTTGCGCCGACCGTCGTTCCCCGCCCCGCTCACGGAGTCGCGCCCGATGAGGATTGGGACCGCGACGAGCCGCCCGCTGTCGATCCCACCCTTCCACAGATCGATCTACCAGAGATCGATCTGCCGGAAATTGGGCTTCCAGACATCGAACTCCCGGACGTGTCGGTGATGACCGCCGATGTACAGGGTGTACACGTTGAGGCGCCTCTTGACCCTGCCGAGATGGTGGTCCTAGCCCCAGACGATGACACCAGCGTTCCGTTCCATGCGACGGTCCAAGACTTCGAGGTCGATGATCCCGAATCCCTGCTTGACCAGGCACCGGCGGTAGATGAAGAGGAACCCGAGCCCGACGAACCAATCGGAGCCGACCCGCCGACTGCGGATGATCTCGCGACTACGCCACCGTCGGTTGAGAGCCGCACCATCGGTATGAATATCCCGAACGAAGACGGCGAGAACGGGGTCGTCGCGGAGACGGGGCTGAGGAGTTGCATTGAAATAACTTGATTATTCTATATCGGGTCTACGGGAAGTGAACGTGTAGTTCCACTCGCCGTGGAAACTGTCGCGCTCGAACGGAATCTCCTCCTGTTCCTTCTTGGATAGCTTGATCCCTGTCGGGTAGTCGGCCGGGTCGAGTGCGCACCGGACGACGAGGTAAACGTTCAGTGCCCTCGCGGAGGGTGCTGCTTTCGGGGTGGCAGTAGCGGGCTGTGACGGCTGGGCCGAGTGGTCCGGCTGTGTGGGCTTGTCGGGTCTGGCCGTGTGTCGACGCCGCGCACGGGTTGAGGACCCACTTTGATTGCTTCGTGCCTGATCCGGACGGTCCGTCGCGTGACGCGCTGGTTTGGCTTGTCCTCTGGCAGGCACGGCAGAACAGCCAGCTGAAGGCGATCGTCGAGAAGCTCGCCGCGGCGAACGCGGACCTGACGGCGGCGAACGGGGTACTGGCCGGCCGGTTGGGCCGGGGGACGCCTCGACCGCGGACTCCCCGTAGCCTGACACCCAGGCTCCTTCCCGTTGCCGCTTCCATGGCCTAGTCGCCACGGAATGTAACGAGAAGGAGTCCTCTTATTGATCAACGCCAGCCCACCACCTGGCGACCGTCACCCTGACGATCTCACCTGAGCCGAACTGCACCCATTTCCGAACGTTTACTCCATCAATGAGGAAATACCACCGCGGATCACGCCGGTCCAGGCGCTTCGGGAGCATCTCGACCGGTGGAAGAACGGCCAGGGACGCGAATACCCACAACCCGACGGTGAGACGACATTCGCCTGCGACATGGGCGACAGCCGCTATGGTTGCCCGTGGTACGACAACGTCGAATGGCCCGACGGCAACCCCCTAGATGTCGCCTGATGGCCGCGGGGGAGGGGGCCGGGAAGGACCGGCGGAAGCGGCGGCGTTCCCAGGGTGAGGGGGCGCTGTTTCAGCGGGCGAGCGACGGCCTGTGGGTCGGTCGCATCGATCTCGGCTGGGCGGACGGGAAGCGCGTCCGTAAGACCGTCTACGGCAAGACGGAGAAGGAATGCCGCGAGAAGCTCACCAAGGTCAGGAATGCGGCCGAACTCGGCGTCAACGTCACGGCAGAGCGCCGGACGGTCGCGGTGTGGCTGACGGAGTGGCTCGCCATCAAGGAGGACGACGGAACGCGGGCGTCGACGCTGCGGGCCTACCGTTGGCTGATCACCACGCATATCGTGCCGATGATCGGCCGTGTGCAGCTCGACAAGATGACCCCGTTGGACGTGCGGCGGCTCGTCGCGGCGGCGAAGAAGTCGGGGCTGTCGGCGGGGAGCGTCCGCCACGTGCACAGCCTGATCCGCAACGCGCTGGCGGAGGCCGAACGGCTGGACCTCGTGGCGCGCAACGTCGCGAAAGCGGTCAAGGCGCCACCGACACCGCATCGCGAGGTCCGTGCCCTGCGCCCGGAAGAGGCGCGCCGGCTCGTCGATGTGCTCCGCGGCGAGCGGCTGGAAGCGGTCTTCGCCTGCGCACTGATGCTCGGGCTACGGCGTGGCGAGATCCTCGGCCTGCGCTGGACGGACGTCGACATCGACGGAGCGACGCTGCACGTCCGGCAGACCCTGCCGTCAGGCCGGGTTGCCGTGGCTGCGGCTGCATGATCTGCGCCACGCCTTCGCGTCGATGCTCTTTGCCGAGGGTGTAGCGGCGCGGACGGTGATGGAGCTGCTCGGGCACTCCACGATCCAGCTCACCATGAACACCTACACCCACGTAATGCCGGAGACCCAGCGCGACGCGGTCGGCCGGCTCGACCGGATCTTCGGCGATCAGGCGGACGACGAAGAGGATGTCGATCAGACGAACGAAGAGGAGGGCGGGGAGGAGCTCGCGGGCTGACCGTGTACCCGAGCGAATCGGCGGCGCCCCGGGATGGCTGTGTACCTTGCAGCGCCCGGGGCGTCTGCCATCAGGGCATCCATCAGGGCATAGAGAGGCTGGGGTACAGAAGTGGGTACAGAGACCTTCTGGAAGAGACTACCGAGAGTCATGCGACCTGGTAGATACGGGTGCGCCGCCAGGGACTTGAACCCCGAACCCGCGGATTAAGAGTCCGCTGCTCTGCCAATTGAGCTAGCGGCGCGTTGCCTCCGCGTCCCCGCGGCGACATGCAGAACTCTACCAGGCACTGGAGACGAGTGGCCGGGGGTGCAGGCACGGCGCTCGGTAGCGGCGGCCACCTTGGAGATCACTGGTGGCGGCGGCTCCGGGTCCCTGCGTGTCCTCCGGGGCCGGTCTTACCCGGGATCTTGCCCGGGTCCCGGGGCTGCCTGTGGTCTCGGCTCGGAGCCGTAACGGGCATCAGCGGGGTTCCAGGAATGTTTCGCTGATAGACATGACGTGGCCGACGCCGCGGGCCTGCCGGACGTACGGTCAGGCCGGGACACCGCGGTGAGGCCGGGACGCGGTGGCTTTGGCGTCTCGTCCCTTCCCTCGCGTCCGATCCGGACCGGCGTCACGCGGGTACCGAATCGGACCTGACGACCTGGAGGCCCACCGCGAGCTCCGAAGCATCGTCCGCTGACACGGCCCGTCCCTCGCACGGACCGCCGGATCGGCCGGACCCCAGCCCGCACCCGGGTCCGGGTCCCGTCGAGCGATCGCAGTTGCCCAGTCCACGCCCACGGCCCCAACCAGCCGAGGGGCCTGCCGCCCCCGGCTCCCCGGTGGCTCCCGGTTCACCTACGGCCACCGAGGAGAAAGCCGAGGATGCCGGGCCGGAGAAACCGGCGGTCGGCTGGCTGCGCAGGATCCTCCGCGAGATCCTCGTGTACCGCCGCAACGCCGCCCTGGCCTTCGGCGCCGCGCTGCTCGGCACGCTCGTCACGGCCGCCGTCCCGTTGGTCGAGCGGCAGGTCATCGACAACGTCGTCGTCACGCACCGCCACTCTCTTGCACCCTATGTCGCCATTCTGCTCGGGGCCGGGGTCGTCGTCTTCGCCGCCGCGTTCGTCCGACGCTACGTCGGTGGCCGGCTCTCCCTCGATGTCCAGTACGACCTGCGCGACGCCGTCTTCAGCGCCATCGAGCGCCTCGACGGGGCCCGGCAGGACCAGCTCCAGACCGGGCAGGTGGTGAGCCGGGCGATCTCGGACGTCACCGTGGTCCAGGGTCTGCTGTCCTATCTGCCGATGATGAGCGGCAACCTGGTGCTCTTCGTCGTGTCCCTTGTGGTGATGGCCTGGCTGTCCCCGCTGCTCACCGTCATCGCGCTCGCGCTGGGGCCGGCGCTGTTCATCGTCGGCTACGGCGCCCGACGCACGGTCTTCCCGGCGACCTGGGCGGCGCAGCAGCAGGCCGGCGAGGTCGCCGGAGTGGTCGAGGAGGCCGTCGCCGGCGTCCGGGTGGTGAAGGGGCTCGGGCAGGAGGCCCGCGAGCTGGACCGGCTGGCGGTGGACGCCCGGTGGCTGTTCGCGCTTCGGATGCGTGCGGTGCGCATCACCAGCAGGTTCGGTGCGGCGATGCAGGCCGTTCCCGCGCTCGGCCAGGTCGCGGTGCTGGCGCTCGGCGGCTGGCTGGCGCTGACGGACCGGATTACCCTCGGCACCTTCCTCGCGTTCAGCACCTATCTTGGCGCCCTGATCGGGCCGACGCGGACCCTCGCCGGTCTGCTCACCGTGGGCCAGCAGGCCAAGGCCAGCACGATACGCATCTTCGAGATCATCGATTCGCAGCCGGCGATCACGGACCGGCCGGGCGCCGTGCGCCTTGGCCGGGTCCGCGGGCTGGTCGACCTGGACGGTGTCACGTTCGGCTACGTTCCGTCCCGCCCCGCGCTGTGGGACGTGAGCCTGCGGATCGAGCCGGGGGAGACGGTCGCCCTCGTCGGCACGTCCGGTTCGGGCAAGTCGACGGTCGCGATGCTGCTGTCGCGGTTCTACGATCCCCAGGCCGGGACGGTCCGGCTTGACGGTGTGGACATCCGCACGGTGACACTGTCGTCGCTGCGGGCGCAGATCGGGGTCGTCTTCGAGGACAGTTTCCTGTTCTCCGACACGGTGCGCGCGAACATCGCCTACGGTCGGCCGGGTGCCACGGATGACCAGATCGTCGCGGCCGCGCAGGCGGCGCAGGCGGACGTCTTCATCCGCGGCCTGCCCGACGGCTATGACACCGTCGTGGGGGAACAGGGCCTGACCCTCTCCGGTGGCCAGCGCCAGCGCGTCGCGCTCGCCCGCGCGCTACTCACCGATCCCCGCGTCCTGCTCCTCGACGACGCGACCTCGGCCGTGGACGCCCGGATCGAGGCCGAGATCCACGACACGCTCCGGACGATCATGCGTGGCCGCACCGCCCTGCTCATCGCGCACCGGCGCTCCACCCTGCGCCTCGCCGACCGGATCGCCGTGCTCGACGCCGGCCGGATCGTCGACGTCGGGACCGAGGCCGAACTGACGGCCCGATGTCCTCTGTTCCGCCATCTGCTCGCCGGCCCCGGTGAGGGCCTTCCCGACCAGCTCCCGTCCCCGTCCCCGTCCCCCGAC
>NZ_CDWRCK010000205.1:1603-8162 GCF_977927595.1 Frankia sp. CcWB3 | reverse complement strand
GCCCGGCGCGGCCCACAGCCATGCCCGTGAACCGTCACCTACAGCAAGATCACTAAAGCAGGTGAATGTTTACGTTCGAGGGGCCCGGCCACGTCTCGCTGGAATGGGCGATCAGATGGCAGCTGTTCGACTGGGCCCCGAGCGGCAGCGTGCTTGACACCGGTAGTGACACCTACCATGTCGTGCGGTCCTGGCTCGATCTCGATCCCTACCTGGTCCTCGCCGGTATTGCGGCCGCGGTTCCCCTGCTCGCCCTGCGGCGGCTGCGGGTCGTCGCCGGACTGCTGCTGCTGCAGTTCGCCTTCGTTTTCCGCAACGGCTACCTGCCCAACCCCTACATCACCGCGATGCTCCCATTCGCCGCGTTGTGCGTGGCAGGGCTGCTCGACGCCGTCCTGCCGAGTGGAGCACAGCCGCGACGCGGTCCGCCGCATCATGCCCGACCGGAGTCGGAGTCGGAGTCGGAGTCGAAGTCAGAGTCGAGGTCGGGGCCGACCGCGGCCACGATCGTCAACGGCCTGCGCTGCCTCGTGGTCCTTGTGGCCCTGTCCGTGGCCGCCGCGACGGTGATCCCGGACTGGACACCGAAGATCCGCACCGCGCTCACCCGGGACGCGAGTGCCCCGAGCCGCGAGGCGACCCGATGGTTTCTCGCGAATATTTCCTCCGAGGGCACCGTCATCACTGACGACATCGCCTGGACCGACCTCACGATCGCCGGGCGCCGGCCGCTGCCAGTGTGGTTCTACAAGCTGGACCTCGACCCTCAGGTGCGCGGCCGGTTCCCCCACGGCTGGCGTGACGTCGACTACCTGATGATGGGCAAGCCTCCCGACTCGGTGCTCGGTGAGATCCCGCTCGTCGCCGAGGCGCTCCGGCACTCGGTGGTCCTCAAGTCGTTCGGCGACGGGGAGATCGAGATTCGCCGGGTCATCGTCCCGGACTGCCGTGGCCGGCCCGACCGGTGCTGAACCGTGACGTCCTCCCCCGGGATGCGTGGAACACCTTCGGTGTTCAGGCTGGCGCTGTCCGCTCCACTTCGTTCGGTTCGGAGGGATCGCCATGGTCGAGATGCTGGCCCCGTTCCCGTTGTCCTGCTGGGCCGAGACCAGGCAGACCGTACACCGTTACCTGCAGGTCGTCGGCAAGATCCGGCTGGCCGCGAGCCCACGGCGCAACCACTGGTGGAATGTGCCGTTCCAGCTGACCGGCCGTGGACTGACGACGCGTCCGATGGGCCAGCTCGACGGAAACCCGATCTTCACCATCGACTTCGACTTCGTCGGTCATGAGCTGGTCGTCCAGCGCCTGGACGGCGAGACGATCTCGTTTCCCCTGGTCGCGCAGTCGGTAGCGTCGTTCTACCGCCGCACCTTCGACGCGCTGGCGGCACTCGGCATCAAGATCCGCCTTGACCATCCGCATCCGTTCGATCTGCTGGACGCGGCACGTCCGTTCAACGAGGACACCGAGCACGCCGCCTATGACCCGGCGGCGGTGGCCCGCTACTGGCAGACGCTCAGCCAGGTCAACCTGCTGTTGGAGGAATTCGCCGCCGGATTCAGCGGCAAGGTCAGCCCGGTCCACCATTTCTGGCACACCTTCGACATCGCCCATACCCGATTCGCCGACCGGCCCGTCGACCAGTCCGCCGAGACCGATCCGGTCACCCGGGAGGCCTATTCGCGGGAGGTGGTCAGCTTCGGAGTCCTCCCGCTCGCGGCCCTCGAACGCAGCCCGGACCGGCGGGCCGGCGTCCTCGGCTTCTACGACAGCGCCTACCGGGCCGGGGCCGGCCGGGCCGGTTGGGACATCGAGCGGTTCGCCTGCCCCCACGGCGTCACCGACCCTGTCCTCGCCCCTGGGCACTGACATCGACGAGCCACCCGGCAAGATCGGAGGGGTGACCGGGTCCGCGCCGGACGGGCGACGAGGCATCCCATAAGTTCGCCGTATGCACAGCCTCACCCGGGACGAAGCCCTCGCCCGTGCCGGCCTGGTCCGCGTTGACGGCTACGAGATCGAGCTCGACCTGACCGCGGCGCGCACGTCGACGGAGTTCGGCTCGACGACCAGGGTGCGCTTCAGCCTCCGTTCCCCCACGGACGGCTCTCTCGCCACGGACGGCTCGTCGGCGGGCGGCGAACCGGCGCTGACGACGTTCGTCGAGCTCAAACCGGCATCCATCCAGCAGCTGTGGCTCAACGGCCAGCCGCTGGACCCCTCCGCCGTCGACGGCAACCGGCTCCCCCTCGCGGCGCTGCACGCGACGAACGAGCTCGTGGTGACGGCCACGATGAGGTACTCGAACACCGGCGAGGGGCTGCACCGGTTCACCGACCCGGAGGACGGCGAGGTCTACCTGTATGCGCAGACCTTCCTCGACGACGCCCAGCGGATGTTCGCCTGCTTCGACCAGCCCGATCTCAAGGCGCCGGTGCGCCTGAGCGTGGCCGCACTCCCCGACTGGACGGTGCGGGCGAACGGCGCCGGGAAGCAGACCTTGCCGGGGCGGTGGGAGTTCACCGAGACGGCCCCCCTGGCGACCTACTTCGTGACGGTGGTCGCGGGGCCGTACCACCTCGTCGAGGACTTCCACGACGGCATCCCGCTCGGGCTGCTCTGCCGCCGCTCGCTCGCGCCGTACCTCGACGCCGACGCGGCGGAGATCTTCGGCATCACCCGGGCCTGCCTGGACCGCTACCACGAGCTGTTCGCGAGCCGGTACCCGTTCGGGACCTACGATCAGGCGTTCGTGCCCGAGTTCAACGCCGGCGCGATGGAAAACCCGGGGTGCGTGACCTTCCGGGACGAGTTTGTGTTCCGCTCGGCGGTGACCGAGGCCGAACGGGAGCTGCGTGCCGTCGTCATCGCCCACGAGATGGCCCACATGTGGTTCGGTGATCTGGTCACCATGCGCTGGTGGGACGACCTGTGGCTGAACGAGTCGTTCGCCGAGTACATGGGCTATCGGGTGACGGCCGAGGCGACGCGGTTCACCGGGGCGTGGACCAGCTTCGCCGTCGGTCGCAAGAGCTGGGGCTACGCCGCCGACCAGCGGCCGTCGACGCACCCGGTGGCCCCGGCCGACGTCCCCGACACCGCGCTCGCCCTGCTGAACTTCGACGGCATCTCCTACGCCAAGGGAGCGTCGGCCCTGCGGCAGCTGGTCGCCTGGGTGGGCGACGACGCCTTCCTGACCGGGCTGCGGGCGTACTTCGCCCAGCACGCCTTCGCCAACGCGTCCCTGGCCGACCTGCTCGCCGCGCTGACCACGGCGAGCGGCCGGGACCTCGCCGGCTGGGCCGAGGTGTGGCTGCGCCATGCACAGGTCAACACGCTGCGCCCCGAGATCACGATCGGTTCCGACGGCCGCCTCGCGCAGGTCACGGTGATCCAGACGGCACCGCCGACGCACCCGACGCTGCGTCCGCACCGCATCGGCATCGGCGTCTACGGCCCGGCAGAGCCGACCGACCCGACCGAGCCGATCGTGCTGCTCCGCCGGGTGGAGGTGGACATCGATCCGGCGGCGCCGGACGGGCGCACCGGGATCGCGTCACTGGTCGGGAGCGAGGCGGGATGCCTGCTGCTGGTCAACGACGGCGACCTGACCTACGCCAAGGTCCGTTTCACCCCGGCCGACCTCGCCGCTTTGCCCACCGTCCTGCCGCGGACGGCCGATCCGCTTGCCAGGGCGATCATCTGGGCGGCCGCGGCCGACGCGACCCGGGACGCCGAATGGCCCGCCGCCGACTATCTGACGCTCGCCGTGGGTGCGCTGCCCCGGGAGACCGAGATCGCTGTCTTCGAGGACGCCCTGCGTTTCGCCCGGGCCACCGCGCTGAACCGCTACCTCGCACCGTCGGCGCGACCGGCGGCCGCGCAGGAGCTCCACGCCGCCTGCGCGCGGGTCCTCGCGGCCGCCGCACCGGGAGGCGGTCATCAGCTCTCCGCCGCCCGCGGGGTCATCGGGTGCAGTGGACCGGCGCAGGCGGGAACACTGGCGGCGTGGCTCGCCGGGGCGGGCGTGCCGGCCGGACTGGTCATCGACCCGGACCTACGCTGGACTCTGCTACACCGGCTGGTCGTACTCGGGCGGGCCGGGGAGGCGGAGATCGCGGCCGAGAGCCGGCATGATCGCAGCGCCCGGGCCGCTGAGCATGCGGCGCGGGCCCGCGCCGCCGTCGCCGATCTCGAGGCGAAGGCCCGGGCCTGGCGGACGATCGTGGACGACGACACGATGTCCGCCCGGCTCGTCGCCGCGACGGCCGAGGGTTTCTGGCAGCCTGAGCAGGCGGATCTCACCGACGGGTACGTCTCCCGCTACTTCGAGCAGATGCCGGCGATGGCGGCCCGGCGATCCCCGCACGCCGCCCGGCAGATCGCCACCTACGCCTATCCGCAGTTCGCCGTGTCCGTGGGGACGGTGCGGGAGGCGGACGCCCTGCTGGCCCGCGATCGTCTCGACCCGCTCCTGCGCCGCGTCGTTGTCGACGCGACCGACGAACTCCGCCGAGCGGTGCGGGCCCGTCTCCGGCCCTGACGCCGGGCCCTGCTCCGGCCCGCCCGTCATCCAAGCCGACGGCATCGTCATCCCACTGACGATGTCATCTCCCCGACGGCTCTGGACGCGCCCGCGTTCTTTCCGGCATAGTTCGCGCAGCAAGGATGTCTCAGGGGACGGGGGGCGGTATGGCAGCCGGCACGGACCGGGCCGAACGGCAGACGAATGCGGGTACGGCATTAGGCGTTGCCTTGTTGGTCGGTGCCGCCGTCGCGGTGTCGACCGGTGTGTACGCGAGGGTTCATGAACCAGCCGGGCGGCCGCTGTTCACCCTCGGTTTCTCCGGCATGCTGCCGATGAAGGCGTGGCTGACGACGGCCGCCGCCGTTCTGCTACTCGTTCAGCTGGCCACGGCACTGTGGATGTGGGGACGGCTGCCCGGCGCGGGCCCGGCGCCGGGCTGGGCCGCTGCACCGATGGAGCGGGACGACCGCGTTCGTCCTCACCCTGCCAGTGGCCTTCCACTGCATCTGGGCGCTGGGCTTTGCCAGCGATGGCACCCGGGTGCTCCTCCACAGCCTCCTGGGCTGCGCCTTTTACGGGGCCTACACGGCAAAGATGATCAGTCTACGGACCAGCGGGTTACCGGGGCGGGTACTGCCCGTGCTCGGCTCGACGGTTCTTGTTCCCCTGGTCACAATCTGGTTGACGGCTTCACTGTGGTTTTTCACCCAGTCCGGTATTCCGCACGTCTGAACAGGATCCCGAGGAAAAAGTCATGACGCAGGAAACACCGACGCGGCGCCTCGTGGCCCCCGGCCTCGCGGTCACCGTCGCCGCGGGTGCCGTCGGGTATGCCGTCGCCAGCTGCAGCGACGCGGCCGATCCGAAGCCACGGCAGGCGACCGCGGGCGGGACCCGCGGGGGTAGCGACGGTTCGGGCGCGGGCAACGGCGGCGGCCAAGCCGGCGGCACGGCGCCCCTCGCCCGGGTCGACGAGGTGCCGGCCGACGGCGGTCTCATCCTCGGCGACGCCGGCCTGGTGCTCACGAGGAACGCCGCCGGCACGATCCAGGGTTTCTCCACCGTCTGCACCCATCAGGGATGCTCGGTGAACGCGATCGAGAAGGGCCGCATCCTCTGCCCGTGCCACGGCAGCGCCTTCGACACCCGCACCGGGGAACCCGTCGCGGGGCCGGCGAAACAGCCGCTGCCGCCGGTCGCTGTCACCGTCCGCGACAACGCCGTCTTCCCCGCCTGACCCCCGCGCCCCGATCGCCCGGATCTCGGCAGGAGCCGGATCCTCTCAGGAGGAGAAACAGTGGACCCGACAGGGCTGCGGATCACCGTCCCGTCCGGCCAGAGCGTGCTGTCCGCCGACCGCAGTCACGTCGTCGGCCGCGGCCGTGACTGCGATGTCGTCATCGCGGACGGCCGGGTGTCCCGGCGTCACGTCCTGCTGGAGCCCCGCGGCGACGCCGGGTGGCTCGCCCAGGACGTCAGTTCCAACGGCATCTGGGTGGACGGCGCCCGGACCGGCAGCGTTGCCCTGACCGACGGCGAGGTGCGGGTGCATCTCGGCGCGGCGAACGGGCCGACGGTCGTCCTGGCCCCGGTCAGTCCTACGCCGCGGCGCCCGCCCGCCGCGCCCGACGACCCGGACGTCGGGGCCCTGGCGACCGTGCTGGCCGGCCAGGGCGGCCGCATCGATCCCAGCCCCGTCCCGGCGGCGGCGGGCTCCGCCCAGGTCCCGGCTCGGCGTCACGCCGGCCACTCGCCCGTGGCGAGCTGGCTGCGCGCCCTGCCCACCTTCGTGTGGCTCGCCGCGGTTGGCTTCACCCTCGGCGCGTTGCTCGCGCTGTCCTGAGCGCCGCCCGAGGGCCGGCCCCGCCCCGGAGTTGACGTCGGGTTGACGGCCGGCCGGAGCGCGGGTCAGGAGGAAAACAGCAGCCGGGCGAGGCCGCCGTGCTTGTGGTGGCGCCCATGCCCGCCGTGCCCGTAGGGAGTCCCCCAGGCGGGCTGGGCATAGTGCCCCGGCTGGGCGTGGGGCGC
>NZ_CDWRCK010000205.1:0-1060 GCF_977927595.1 Frankia sp. CcWB3 | reverse complement strand
CGGGGGTGGCGGCGGGGGCTGGGACCACTGCGCCTCGAGCCGGGTGATGGCCTCCAGCTCGCCGTAGTCGAGGAAGATGCCCCGGCATCCGTCGCACTGCTCGATCTGGATGCCGTTGCGGTTGTACGTCCGCATCATCGCGTGGCACTTGGGACACTGCAGGGTGTAACTCATGCCGAACCTGCCGTTCATGGCGGGGAGACATCCTTGGCTGCGGGTAGCGTACCGATCCCGCGGAAGTCAGCCGGTGGATAGTCGAGATCCGGACGGGTACGGGCCCACCCGGGCCATCCGCCGGCAGCACTCGACGAAGGCATCGGAGATCGGATCAGGTTCGGGCCCGGCACCGGGCGCGTCGCCGTCGAGACGCGCGGCGACCGCGATGGCCGCGTACTGCACGACAATCGCGCGGGCGGGCAGGTCCAGGGCCGTCCAGGGATCCTCGCCGCCCGGCAGCGCCGGGCCGCCACCGGCCTGGTAGCCGTCGACGAACCGCGCCCAGACGTCCATCGGCAGCAGGCCGGCCGCGTACCAGGCCGCCGGCCGGGCCAGGTCCCATACCGGGTCCCCGAGCCCGAGATCGTCCACGTCGATGATGCGCCAGCCGAGTCGGGGCAGCGCGACGAGCTGTCCGAAGTGCCAGTCACCGTGGATGATCGTCAATGGCCGCGCCGGCCGGCGTGACCGTCCCGGTCGGGTCGGTTGATCCGGTTGATCCGGTTGGATCTGGTGGTGCAACGCCCACTCGGGCAGGGTCGCGGCGGCGCGCAGGACCACCTCGGCACGTGGATGGCCGGCCTGGTCGCGCAGTCGAGCCACGTCGTGCCGCAGCCGGCGGAGCACCGTGGCCCGGGGGAGCACGAGGAGATTCGACGCGGTGACCGGGATGCGATGCAGACTCGCCAGCAGCGCGGCAGCCTCGGCCCAGGGAACGGCCTCGGCCCAGGGAACATCGTCGACCTGGTCCAGTCCGAGCGCCGAGCCGGCCGGCCAGGCACTCACCCATCGGTCGTGGACCCGGACGGCGAGCCCGTCCAGACCGGTATGGGTGGCGTGGGAC
>NZ_CDWRCK010000204.1:0-7631 GCF_977927595.1 Frankia sp. CcWB3 | reverse complement strand
TTAACTTCGAAGACCCCGCAACACTCGGTCAAAATCATCCCGGATCACATGCAGACCCGTCGATGCCGCCCCGTGATAGGCGGATTTCAGGGCGTCGACCTGCTCGATCGAGCCGTCGGTCTCGAGGACGACGACGGTGGACGGCGAGAGCCCCACCGTCTCCACCTGGCTGTGGCCGCCGAGCAGGAGCGTGATGATCTCCTGGAAGAGCCTGAGATTGGTCTCGTGCTCGGGCGCGGAGTACCAACGGTCGAACAGCGTGATGAGCCAGTCGGCATAAGGCGTGGCCTGCTCGTCCGCCGGCCGGCCGGGTGGGCGGGTCGTCCAGTTCCCGTGGGGCAGGAGGAAGTCGACGGCGGGTGGCCGCCAGGCGAGCAGGCTCTCGTAGACCTCGAGCGGGTCACTCGTCGGATCGACGACGCCGAGCAGTCCGCCGAAAACGGCCCGGAAGCGATCGGAGGTGAGTCGTTCGAGTCCGGCCACGGTGCCGGAGAGGCTCTCCGCGCCATTGCGCAGCACCCGCCGGCGGTTGTGGTGCGCGAGGGTGCCGTCGACGCTCACGCCCACCATGATCGTATGGGTGCGGCAGAGATCGAGAAACCTCTCGTCGAGCAGCACGCCGTTGGTCTGCAGGCTGAACGTAACGTCCGTACCCGGCGGCGCGGCGGCGCGGAACGCCATGACGACCGACTCCAGCAGCTCGGCGCCGGCAAGCAGCGGCTCGCCGCCGTGCAGGATCACCTTCACCGCGGGCAGATTGTGACGGCGGGCATGCTCCCCGACCCGCGCGGCCGCGGCCGCCACGAGCTGCGGGCTCATGACGAGCGGCTGCCCCCGCCAGCCCTGATCGGCCTGGTGGTAGACATAGCAGTAGCTGCAGGAAAGATTGCAGCGGCTGTGCACCTTCAGCACGAACTGGCTGAAGGGCATTGCCCGCCAGCCCGATCGGCCGAGTACGTCGTGGCGCAGGAAGCCATATGGCCACCCCCCCGCGGTCCCGGTCGTTATGGTGGACACCCCGGCTGTCCGTCATCCTGTTTCAGGATCCTGGAGCTGAACCCACTCGACGGGGGCGACGACCTCGCCGCCTCGCGACAGACCCGTCGTAGCCCCCAACTCAACACGGGAAATTCCGTGGCCCTCGCCTCGAGAGGAACTATCTCGCTCACCTCGAGCAGGAGCGTCTCGATGTCGGACGACTCGTTCACCCGCTGACCTCCTCCGCCACCCCTGTCATCCAATCTAACCTGGGTCGCGGTGTGGTGCGCGCTATCCGAACCATGGCACGAACCGTCGTCCGGGCCTGCCCGGCGACGACGACATCGACCCGGATCCGCCGGTCCCCCATCCCGTCCTTTGCTGGTTTCCCGGACAGACCACGAGAGCGGCACCTGACACCGCAGCGCCTGCTGCACTTTGCCGCCGGTCACCGCCGTCCACACCTGAAATCTAGACGACAACCGGCTGGGAGACCACGCCGTAGACTCAGTTCTCACTTGCCTGCACCCGCACAGGTTGTGACGTGTGGTCGCAGCGCGTTCCGGCCACACCGTGTTGGAAAGAGGGGGCCTCGGTGCCGGGGGAGATCATTCACAGATCGAGGGGTGAGCGACCGCCTCGTACCGGAAAAGACCGCTCCGATGCCCCCGGTCGGCCAGACCGACTACGGTTCGACCGGCCTGCCGGGCCCGATGCCGACGGACATGCCTGAGGCGACGGACGGGCCGCCGCTGTACTTCTTTCTCAGCTACGCCCGCGCGGACGGCGAGGACGGCCCGTTTCTCGCCCGCTTCTTCCGGGATCTGCGGCACGAGGTCCGGGCCCGCTGCGGGCATCCGAGGGCAGACGAGGTGGGGTTTCTCGATACCTCGAGTATCCGACCGGGCGACGCCTGGTCACGGGAACTCGCCTCGGCGTTGGCCCGCTGCCGAACTTTCGTCGCCATATGCTCCCCCACCTTTTTTACAAGTGAGTACTGCGGCCGGGAATGGCAAGTTTTCGAGGACCGCCTCCGCCACCTGGAGGAGACGGGCGCGGGGCGGGCACCCGTCCTCCTACCAGTGATGTGGATCCCCTTACGCCCGCCGCCCTCGATTCTGGCCCGGCTGCAGTACAATCACGAAGATCTCGGCCAGGAGTACGCCAAGTTCGGCTTACGGTATCTTCTCCAGCTGAACCGGAACCACGACGAGTACCAGGAGTTCCTGGTAGCTTTGTCCGATCGGATCGTACGACTCGCGGCAGAGACCGCTCTGCCGCCCATGGCGGAGATCCCCGGCTTCGACACCGTGCCCAGCGCGTTTGATCAATGGGGTGACCGGCGCCCTGTCCCGCCTCGGTCCGAGGTGCCGGAGTTGATCCAGGACCCGGTCCCGCCGCCGCACTCGGTGGCCTCGACCGAGGCAGAGGCAGACCAGGGCACGGGTCTGGCCGGTACCGAACCCACGACACACCCGGTGACCGGGCCGACAAGTATCCTCGAGTCGACGGCGGGAACCGGGCCGGCCACGTACATTGGGCCCCGTGGTGACCGGGACGGACCTTCCACCGCTGTCCGCACGCAGGAAGCCGGCCCGGAGCCGGCCGACCACGTCGGCGGTCTGAAGCGAGTCACCTTCGTTCTCGCCGTGACCTCGGCCAGCGAACTCGCCGCCCTGCGCCGGCACTTGAGCTACTACGGCAGCCAGTACGACGAGTGGAAGCCCTACCATCCGCATCACAAGCAACGGGTCTGCGTCTCCGCCCAGTTCATCGCCGCGGGCCAGGAGATGTCTTCGGACATCGTCATGCTGCAGACCGGCATCTCCACGCTGCTCAAGCGGTCGCGCACGCGCAACGAGATCGTCGTCTTCATCGTCGATCTGTGGACCGCCACCATGGAACCGTTCCGTACCGCGCTGCTCGAATACGACCAGCGGAACGAACCGACGACCGGGGTGCTCGTGCCCTGGAATCCGGACGACGAGGAGACGCACGAAAACAGAGAACGGCTGTTCGAGACCCTCGCCAGCACCCTGCCGAACAACATGCTGCGCCGAGACGGTCTCTTCCAGGAGCAGGTGCAGTCCCACGAGGAGTTCGCGGATGCGCTCGTGCAGATCCTGACGGATCTGCACGAGCGCATCTTCGCCGGCCAGACCATCTTCCGCCAGCGCCCGCCGAGCCACCGCCGCCGTCCGTTCCTCAACGGCCCGTAGGAGAGGGCGCCAGTGAACCGAACGGGATTCGGGACGCATCGTCACCTTCTATGCCTACAAGGGCGGCACGGGCCGATCCATGGTGCTCGCCAACGTCGCATGGCTGCTCGCCAGCAACGGACGGCGGGTGCTCGTCGTCGACTGGGATCTGGAGGCGCCCGGGCTCCACCGGTCCTTCCATCCGTTCCACCACGACCCGGATCTGCGGACGACCCGCGGCGTCATGGACATGATCTGGGATTTCACCGCGACGGTGATGTCGCCGCCGACCGCCGGCGAGGAAGACTGGTTCGAGCGGGCGACCGCGATCATGCCGTACGCGGTGTCTCTGACCTGGTCCTTTCCGGCCAACGGCACAATCGACTTCGTCTGCTCCGGTCGTCACGACGCAGCCTACTCCCGCCGGCTCAGCACCTTCGACTGGAGCACCTTCTACGACACGCACAACGGGGCCGATTTCATCGACGCACTCGCGGAGAACATGCGGTCGTCCTACGACTGGATCCTCATCGACAGCCGGACCGGGCTGAGCGACACCGCCGGAATATGCACCGTGCAGTTGCCCGATATCGTCGTAAACTGCTTCACACTCAGTACCCAGAGCATCGAGGGTGCCGCCGCCGTCGCCCAGTCGATCAGCGCACAGGACAAGGACGGTGAAATCGGCCATCTACCGGTGCCCATGCGGGTCGAGGACGGTGAGCAGAAAAAACTTGAGCTGGGCCGGGACTTCGCCCGTGCGATCTTCGATCCGTTTCTGCGGAACATGAGCGCCCGGGAGAAGGAACGGTACTGGGGCGATGTGGAGGTTCCATACAAGCCGTATTATGCGTACGAGGAGATCCTGGCGGTCTTCGGGGACCGCCCGTTGCAGGAGGGCACTCTTCTCGCCGCCTATGAAAGGCTTACCTCGTACCTGACCAACGGGGAGGTCCGCTCCCTCGCGACGCTGGACGAGACGCAGCGCCGCCGCAATCTCGCGGTCTTCGAGCGGACCACGGTGTCCATCCCGACTAACATCGTGGTGAGCTACGCCTCCGCCGACCGGAACTGGGCGGACTGGATCGCCACCGAGCTCGAGAGCGCCGGTTTCGCCACGAGGCTGGAACAGGCGGGCCCGGGCACCGGGAACCGGATCGATCAGGGCGCCGTCCCCGCGGCCGGTCATTTCCGAACAGTCGTCATCCTGTCATCGGCGTACGTCCGCTCACCGCCGGCGTTGGAGAGATGGCGCAGGACGGTCGCGAGCGATCCGGACGGGACGGGTCGGCTGCTCGTGCCCGTCCGCATCGAGGACTTCCAGCTGCCGGCCGAGTTCACCAACCGGGAGTATGCCGACCTCGTCGGTTTCGACGAGGCGCCCGCACGGCAGACGCTGCTTGCCGCGACGGGACGTCCGACCCGCCGGGCCACGCAACTCCGCCGGGAGATCGGCGTGGCGGCGAACGTGCGTTTCCCCGGCTCGCCGCCCCAGGTCTGGACAGGGGTACCGGAGCACAACCCGAGCTTCATCGGACGAGAGGCTCTCCTGGTCGGGCTGCGCGACCGCTTTTTCGGGGTGGGCGGGGCGCCCGTCAGTACCCAGGTTCTGCAGGGCCTCGCCGGCGTGGGTAAGACGCAGGTAGCCACGGAGTATGTGTTCCGGTTCGGGGCGTCCTATGATTTGGTCTGCTGGAGCGGGTGCGACCAGACGGCGCTGGTCCGCAGCAGTCTGGCTCGGTTGGCCGCCGACCTGGGCCTGCCGCACCGGGAGGGGCGGGAACCGGTTGACGAGGTGGTGAACGCCCTGCGCCGGGGTGATCCGTACCGACGCTGGCTCCTCGTCTTCGACAACGCCGACTCCCCCGATGATGTGGCGCCACTGATCCCGCATGGCCCCGGGCACGTGCTCATCACCTCGCGCAACCATCGCTGGCAGGGCAGGCAGGAGCGGGTGGAGATCGGTATGTTCAGCCGGGAGGAGAGTGTCGCGTTGTTGCGGCGGCGGGCTCCGGCGCTGACCACGGAGGTCGCCACGCAGCTCGCCGAGGCGCTGGGGGACCTTCCGCTGGCGCTCGAGCACGCCGGCGCCTGGCACGCCGAGACCGGGATGACCGCGGAACGGTACCTGGAACTTCTTGACCGAAGCCCAGGGCCGCTGCTGCTCGAGGGCGAGATCCCGACCTACCCCCTGCCAGTCGCCCGCACCTGGCTGCTGTCCATGGAGCGGCTACGCAGCGAGATTCCCACGGCGGCGCGGCTCGCCGAGCTGTGTGCCTTCTTCGGCCCAGAACCGATCAGTCTGCAGATCTTTGCCGGTGCGGGGCTACGTGACCTGACCGATGCCGAGGATCAGGAGTTCCGGGACTCCTTCGTACTGGCCAAGGCCGTCCGGCAGATCAGCGAGCACGCCCTGGTCCGGGTGGATCAGAAGAACGAGAGCCTGGAGATACACCGGCTCGTCCAGGCGGTGATCCGCGACGACCTCACACCCGACCAACGCACCGGTGTCCGCCGCCGGGTCCATGCGTTGCTGGCGGCGGCGGACCCGCTGGAGCCCGACCGCCCCGAGACATGGCCCCGCTACTCCCTGATCCGACCGCACCTGGTGCCCTCCGGCGCGGTGGGGTCGGCCTCCGAGGAGGTGTCGCGGCTCGTCTCGAACCAGGTCCAGTGTCTCTACGAGCAACGCGATCACTGGGGATGAAGGGATCTGGCGAGCGTCACCCTCGACATCTGGCGTGACGTCTTCGGCGACAACGACAAGCGGACCCTGACGCTCGCTCTCGACCTCGCCGACAGCCTGCGGGCGCTGGGGGAGCCGGACCAGGCCAAGGGACTCGACCAGCCTGCCCACGATCGCCTGACCCGCCTGTTCGGCAGCAACGACGCCCTCACGCTCCGCGCCGCGCGGGCACTCGGCGGGGACCTGCGCGGCATGGGTGACTACCAGGAGGCCCGACGCCTCGACGAGGACACCTACGCCCGCTACCGGGACATGGCGATCCTGTCCGAGGCCGTGACCGCCTGCCGCCTCCAGATCGCCAGCTACCTGTCCACCGCCCGCAAACACGGCGTCTCCGCGCTGCACGCCCTACGCCTCGCGTTCCGCGGCACCCCCTGGATGCCACCAGCCGCCGCCGTCCCCACCTGACGGCAGCCGCCCCCACCCGGCGCGGCCCACAGCCATGCCCGTGAACCGTCACCTACAGCAAGATCGCTAAAGCAGGTGAATGTTTACAGAAAACCTTCCTCCTCGACCAGTACCGCGCTTCCCTCAATCGTGCAGGCTTCTCCTTCACCCTCGCCTTCGAGATGGTCGACGAGGGAGGCCGTCCGCTTTTTCTCGTCTTCGGCACGTCGCACGAGAGCGGGCTCAAGGGGGACGTAATGAAGTAACAAATACGTGATCGAGAGCATCATCGCAGGTCACAGGCCTGTGGAGGGTTCGAAACGCGCAAGTTATTTCATTTCGACTCCAAGGCGATGAAGGACGCGATGTGGAAGGTCGACCCGCTCACCGGGGTCCGCTACCGCGACCCGCGCGACGCGGGTCAGCAGCTCCTTGATCTTAAGATGGAACCCGAAACTCGCCCACTCCAGAACGCGATCATGGATTTTATCACCGAGTCAGGTCCGATGACAGTCGCGAACCTCCGCCGCTTCGCGCTGCTCAACACAGTCTTTCGTCCTGAGCATGTAGGTACGGCGTTGCGAGAACTTCGCAAGGATGGCCGTCTCCGCCAGAGTCCCGGTCGGCCAACTCCGGACACGGTCGTTGAGTTACCCGCAAGCCAACTACCCGTGAGCCAGCAGCCGACGCTATTTTGATATGCCGCCTATCGCGCCGAAACGTTGACGCCGGCGGAGCACAGCCATGACAGAACATCGAGGAGGCGGGCGGCGAACAGCGGCGTCACCGGCGAAATATATAAAGTGCTTGCCTCCGGAGCCGTCCTCAGGCGCCGATTTTCCCCCGCCCTCGTTGATCGGATTCGCGGCGGTACAGATGATCTCTGAGCCGGTCATGTACACCGGTCGGGATGACGGGGACCGTGGCCGGGTTGGGGATCCAGTGGGGAGACGAAGGCGCCGGTGGCTATGGTGTCGTAGGCGGCGAGGACGAGGCGGCGGGTGCGGAACTCGCCGAACGCCTTCTCCTCGTTCTTGCGCAGGACGAAGAACGAGTCGATCACATGCTCCGCCTCGTTCCGGGCCAGGCCATAGAGGTGCAGGTAGGCGGCATCCAGCTCGGCCCGGATCTGCGCCCGCCGCTCGGGGACCCACCGGAACGGTGGTCCGTCGTCGTGCAGCTCCTCCGCGTAGGCAGCCATGTCCCACGACGTGTAGGACAGCTCCAGCACCCGTTCTGCTACCCAGTCCCGCAGTTCCACTCCCTCATCCCACGCCCTACCTGCCAAGATGAGACGAGACAGGCAGTACGTTCCATCTAGG
>NZ_CDWRCK010000203.1:0-7697 GCF_977927595.1 Frankia sp. CcWB3 | reverse complement strand
GGAAAGGTCCCCGCCGGGCGGGGAGCTGCGGGCCCACAGACCTCGAGGAGGCCGCGGCAGCGGGGCCGCGAGGCCGGTCAGGGGTGTCGTCGTGACAGCCGGGCTGACGACCATGAGCCGGACGGTTGCAGCCTGCGCCACCAGGAGGGCGCCGCCGCGTCGTCGGCGACGAACGGCCGCTCGGCCCGACGGGCCGCCAGGTCGATGCCGCCGATCAACAGGAGTCCGACAAGCGCGGTCTCCCCCCCGGCAATCAGGCCGCACAGCCATCCGGACGAGGGACCATAGTGGTTACCCTGACCCGTCACGGTCCCGACCTGTCCCATCGACACTTGGACCGCCAGACCCACGAGGACACCGCAGACCACCGCCCCGAGCAGGACGGTCAGGATGCGAGCCCGGGAGCGGCGTCCCAGGCTCGCCCGATGGACCATGACAGTAAGCACGACGCCGGCCACGACGGGCACCAGCGCCAGCACAAGCCACCCGGGCCTGGGTAACGCGCTCGGCGGAAGGGCCGTCAGCACCGGGAGGTCCGGCAGGTCGGCCGGGCGGACGACATCCGCCCGGACCAGACCCGGACCCGTTCGAAATCCTGGTCCGAGGGCGTAGGACAGACCCCAGAGGACCAGGTTGGGCAGCAGCGCAAGCTGGGTCGCCGTGAGCCCGAGACCCCCGAGCACGCCCACGTCGAGCGATCGCTCGGCGGCGGCGACCTCGGGCTCGGTCGCCGCGAGCACCAGCGCGACCCCGAACGCGGCGGCCGCCAGCAGCGCCATGAACGCCGCCGCGCCGGACAGCAGGGGGACGCGCAGCATCACGGGCAGCATCCGCCATGCCGTGCGCAGCCGATGGCGGCCGGCCAGCGCGCCGAGCAGGGCGGCCGGTATCCCGAACGCGACCGTCCCCAGCGCCGCAGAACCGGGGGTCGGCCGTACCGAGTGCGTGCGCACGATGAGCGCGACGACCACGACGAAGAGAGTCTGGGCGCCCACGACGCCGATGACGTCGCCTGCCACGGCCCGCCAAGGGACCCCGACGGCGCCATCCGACCGGCAGCGGCCCCCGCGGGAGTCCCCGAGGTCCGCCACCGAAGCGGCGGAGCGCCCTCCGCCGAGCCGGGCAGGCCGCAACCGCGACACCCGGTTCAGCGACACTCGGCCCAGGGGGGTCCGGTTGAGAACGGCATGCGACTGCAGCGGTGCCGCGCTCGCCCGCCGATGTGCCGCGCTCAGCGCCGCGGCCAGCGGAAAGAGGGCGAGGCCCAATGGCCGGAACGCGATGATCCCGTCAGGGAGCCGCAGCGTCGTTCCGTGAGCGGCAAGCCACAGATCGGCTCCGACGCGCAGAGCCGCGGCGGGTCCGGTGGAGGAGCCGGTGTCGGCTCCCCACACAACCAGAACGACGAATTCGATGAATATCAGGCCCGCAGCCGACGCGGCGACCGCCTCCGCCAGGGGCCGTCCGCCCCGCTGCCAGATCCGATCGGCAAGGCGTCGCGGCAGTCTGGGCGGCTGCATGGAGGCGGGCACGTATCGGATCAACGACCGGGAGGAGGCTCCTGCTGGCCGTAACCACCCGGCGGAGGCGGCTGCTGGCCATAACCTGGGGGCGACTGAGCCTGACCCTGCGACGGCTGCCCGTACCCGCCCGGCTGGGCCGGCTGCCCGTACCCGCCGGCGGGCGGCGCCCCATATCCGCCGACAGGCGGCTGACCGTAGCCCGTGGGCGGCTGACCGGGCGGCCCATAGCCCGGCGGCGGCCCGTACCCCGTGGGCGGCTGGCCGTAACCGGGCGTGGGCTGCTGGCCGTAGGGCTGACCGTAGGGCGGCTGCTGACCACCATACGGAGGCCAGGCGCCCGGCTGACCGGGCCCGGTGGGACGGGCACCCGGACGGCCGGGAATGGGCGCTCCGCTCGCCAGCGCCGTGAGCACACCGAAGACGGTCTGCACGATCGTCAGCAGCAAGGCGAGGTAGAACCCGAAACTCGGCCCGGCGTCCACCCCGCTCGGCACGTCGGGGAACCGGATCCATCTGATCAACAGCAGAAGGACGGCGAACGCCGAGACGGCCGGCAGTATCCACAGGATCGAGACCGGACCAACGTCCGGGATGCGGACGTTGGCGGCGACGCGCGCCGTCACCAGACCGGCGACCACGACCACCAGGAACACCGGGAACACCGGGAACCAGGAGTTGAACCCGAGCCCCCAGGCGTTTTTGTGAGCCTCCGCCGAGCGGCCGAAAAACCCCAGGCTCACCGAATACCACGGCAGGAAGCTCACGATGAACGTGACCGCCCCAGAGGCGACCACCCCGATGTCGTTGGTGGCGACGCTACGACCGCCGATCTGTGCCACGACGGCAACCCCACTTCGTCTGGTCGGTCGGTGCGGAGACGAGAGCCGTCGATGCACCGATGCAGAAGTCTTGCAGCCGTCGGAAGCGAAGGGAAGACGTCCGTCCCCGAAGCCCCGCGGCCAAGACCCCTACCTGTCCCGATGCCGAGCCCCCGCGGGACGCGGGGGCTCGGCATCGGGACAGGCCTACAACGACCGCATGATGTCAGCCATCAGCCGGGCGGTCTCCGACGGGGTCTTGCCAACCCGGACGCCGGCCTTCTCCAGGGCTTCTTTCTTGGCCTGCGCGGTACCGGACGAACCGGACACGATGGCGCCCGCGTGGCCCATCGTCTTGCCCTCCGGCGCGGTGAAGCCGGCCACGTAGCCGACGACCGGCTTGGTCACGTGCTCTTCGATGTGCGCCGCGGCCCGCTCCTCGGCGTCGCCGCCGATCTCACCGATCATCACGATCGCGTCGGTGTTCGGATCGGCCTGGAAGGCGTCGAGCGCGTCGATGTGCGTGGTGCCGATGACCGGGTCGCCACCGATGCCGACGCAGGTGGAGAAGCCGAACTCCCGCAGCTCGTACATCATCTGGTAGGTCAGCGTGCCGCTCTTGCTGACCAGGCCGATGCGCCCGCCGGGGGTGATGTCGGCCGGGATGATGCCGGCATTGGACAGACCGGGGCTCGCGATACCCGGGCAGTTCGGCCCGATGATCCGCGTCGTCGCCTTGTACTGGGAGTAGGCGAAGAACTCGGTCGTGTCGTGGATCGGCACGCCCTCGGTGATGACCACCGCGAGCGGGATCGCCGCGTCGATCGCCTCGATCGCCGCGTCCTTGGTGAACGCGGGCGGAACGAAGATCACCGAGGCGTTGGCGCCGGTCTGCGCCATCGCATCGGCGACGGAGCCGAACACCGGCACGCCCTCGACCTGCTGGCCCACCTTGCGCGCGTTCACGCCGGCGACGACGTTCGTGCCCGCGGCGAGCATGCGGCGGGTGTGCTTGCTGCCCTCCGAGCCGGTGATGCCCTGCACCACCACCCGGCTGTTCTCGTCAAGCCAGATAGCCATCGGTTCGCAATCCCCTTCGCCCAGGTCAGGCCGCGGCCGCGGCGAGCTCGGCGGCGAGCTTCGCCGCGCCGTCCATCGTGTCGACCGGCTTGACCACCGGCAGGTTCGCCTCGGCCAGGATGCGGCGGCCCTCCTCGGCGTTGTTGCCGTCGAGGCGCACCACCAGCGGGGTGCTGACGTCGCCGACGATCTTCAGGGCCTGCACGATGCCGTTGGCCACCGCGTCGCAGGAGGTGATGCCACCGAAGATGTTGACGAAGACGCTCTTGACCGCCGGGTCACCAAGGATGATCGACAGACCGTTTGCCATGACCTCGGCGGACGCGCCGCCGCCGATGTCGAGGAAGTTCGCCGGGCGCTTGCTGCCGAACTCCTCCCCGGCGTAGGTCACCACGTCGAGGGTGGACATGACCAGGCCGGCACCATTTCCGATGATCCCGACCTCACCCTCGAGCTTGACGTAGTTGAGGCCCTTCTCCTTGGCCTTCTGCTCCAGCGGGTCCACCGCGGCCACGTCGACGAACGCCTCGTGCTCCGGGTGGCGGAAGTCGGCGTTGTCGTCCAAGCTGACCTTGCCATCGAGGGCGACGACCCGACCGTCACCGGTGAGGATCAGCGGGTTGACTTCGACGAGGGTGGCGTCCGACTTGAGGAACACGGTCCAGAGCTTGGCCAGCAGCTCGCTCGCGCCGTCCAGAGCCGCCTCGGGCAGCTTCGCCGTGACCGCGATCTCGCGCGCCTTGGCCGCGTCGACTCCCCTGAGCGGGTCGATCGCGATCCGGGCCAGCGCCTCCGGCTTGGTCGCCGCCACCTCCTCGATCTCCATGCCGCCCTCCCGGGAGGCCATGGCGAGGAAGGTGCGGTTCGCCCGGTCCAGCAGGAAGGATGCGTAGTACTCCTCGGCGATGTTGCTGGCTTCCTCGACGAGCACCGAGTGGACTGTGTGGCCCTTGATGTCCATGCCGAGGATCGCTGTCGCCTTCGCGAAGGCGGCATCCGGCCCGTCGGCTACCTTGACGCCACCGGCCTTGCCCCGGCCTCCGGTCTTGACCTGCGCCTTGACGACGACCTTGCCACCGAGCTCGGTGGCGATCGCGCGGGCCTCCTCGGGGGTGGTCGCGGTCTTCCCGGTGGGCACCGGTACGCCATGTTCGGCGAACAGCTTCTTCGCCTGGTATTCGAAAAGATCCACGGTCCGTCCAGTCGGATGCGGTCGTTACGGGTTGGGATACGTAGAGCTGCACAGAACGCCTGCGAGCCTACTGACGAGGGCGTTACAGCGCGCGCCACGCGCTGTGCACCACACCGCCGTCGCCGGCGGCCCACGGGTGGGATCGAACGGGCCGATCCGGCGCATCCCTCGACCCGGTCCGGGGCCCCGGCAGGTCGATACAGGACAGATACAGGACAAATGAGTGTGGACACCCACCGCGCCGAGGGCGGCTTCCGCCCCACCGTCCTCAGAGCGCGGGTCCGCCGGGAGCCGCTGAGCGTGACCGACGGGACCTGCCCTACGCCGTCCCGTGTCCGACGTCACGAAAGTTAAGACCCTCATTATGTCGGAAATCACATGGAAGAAACACCGATCGTGGCCAGCCCCTCCGGACCAGTCAGACGAATTTCAGGATAACGACGATCAAGATCATCGCTAGTCCGATCCCGAGCCAACCCAGGCCGATACCGACGGCCGCCACCGTGGCGCCACGCTCATCCCGGCGGCGGATCCGAACCCGCGCGACCAGTCCCACTACGACAGCCGCGGCACTGCCAATCCCGAAGATCCAGAGTACCGCCAAGAGAACCGACAGCATCGCGCCGCTGTTCCAGTGCCGGCGCCGCGGCGCCTCGGCCCGCCGAGCGTCGGTCCACAGCCCGACCCGCAGCGCAGCCGGTCGACCCGCTGGCGGGAAGGCCGACGGATCGGGAGGACGCGCCGGTGGAGTCGGGTCGCTGGGGCGATAGGTCACCTCCGACCGTCCCGGATCGGACGCCACGTCCGCGGCGGCGGTCGCGCCCCGACGCTCCGCGGGCGCCTGATCCGCCCACTTCCCCGGGAAAACCGCTCCCGACGGTGGCGGGGAGACCGGTCGCGGGGAGACCGGTCGCGGCGGTGCCGCGGGGGGTAATAGCACGGCGGGCCGAAAGGCCGACGCGGGTGGCGGCGGTCCGACCGGCCACAGGCCAGGTGCCGGGCCCGGTCCCTGCACGTCCGGCGCCCAGCCACCGGACGGGTCGGCCTCGGTGACCCCACGCACCTCCCGGCCTACCAGCGCGGCCAGCAGCGAGGCGGCGTCCGGCCGCTCCCGCGGGGCCTTGGACAGCGCCCTCGCGACCAGGTTGAGCAGGTATCCGGGGAGCGCGTGGTGATCGGGAGAGTCCCGCTGTACCCGGACGGCAAGCAGGTCCGGCGTCTCGGCATGGAAGGGATGCCGCCCCGTCGCCGCGTACGTCATGCAGCTCGCCCAGGCAAAGACGTCCGCTGAGGCGTCCGACGGCTCGCCGCGCATCTGTTCCGGTGACATCCAGGCCAACGTGCCGATCACATGACCGGTGCGGGTCAGCGTGGCGCTGTCGGTCAGGTGCGCGATCCCGAAGTCGATCACCTTGGGCCCGTCCCAGGCCAGCAGGATGTTGGACGGCTTGAGATCACGATGGACGACACCGGCGGCGTGGATGGCGACCAGCGCGTCGGCGAGGCCGACGGCGAGACCCCGGACGAGGTGGTCCTCCAGCCGACCGCGGGCCCGGACAGCCTCGGCCAGGCTGGTCCCCTCGACGTACTCGGTGACCATCCACGGCGCCGCGGCCTCGGTGTCGGCGTCGAGCACGGCGGCCACCGCCGTGCCTCGCACGCGCAGCGCCGCCCGCACCTCACGTTCGAAGCGGCTGCGGAACTCCTCGTCCTCGGCGAGATCCTCGGCAGCGACCTTCACCGCAACGGGACGCCGATCCGGGGCGAAACCGAGATACACGGTCCCCATCCCGCCGGCACCGATCCGGTTCTGCAGACGGTACGGGCCGATTTGGCGAGGATCGTCCTCCATCAGCGGTGTGAGCATCGCTTCCCTCGCTGCACCGGTGCAGCAGGTTCGATCCGGGTTCCCACCCGCCCAGGGGGCTGTGGGTGAAAGAGTATGTCCCCGGCCGCCATCGGCCGAAGGCGCGGTGCGTCGCAGGCGTGCGGGCCCGCGAGCACCCGCCGGCCACCCGCCGGCGGGGAGTGCCCGTCCGTGTTCCACGACACCATGGCCGCGACGACGGGCATCCGGTCGGCCCCGGGCGCGAAAATGCAGGCGTGGACAGCGACACCCGGCCGGGCCAGGAGACGACCGCCGACTGGCGCGCCGCCCTGCTCGCAGGCATCACCCTGCGGCCCGCCACGGCCGCGGCCGTCAACCGACTGGGCTGGCCCGACTACGACGGTCGACCGGCTCTGCGCTGGGGCGAGGGCGCGGTGGCCGGCATCCCTGCCGTGGTCGCGGTCTGGGATTTCACGGTTTACGGGGGAAGCTTTGGCGAGCGGGACGCACATGGGTTCGCCGAGGCCGCCACCGCGGCCGCAGCCAGCCGCCGTCCCCTGGTGTCGTTCCTGCGCAGCGGTGGCACCCGCTTGCAGGAAGGGGTCGCCGGACTCGTCGGACTGCCCCGAGCCGCACTGGCGCTCGCCGCGCTGGACGCGGCGGGGGTCGGTCACATCGCCGTCGCGGACCAGCCCACCACCGGTGGTATCTGGGTGACGATCGGCTCCCGCGCGGACCTTCGGTGCGCGGTACGCGGGGCGACGGTCGGCTTCGCCGGGCCTCGGGTGGTCGCGGCGGTCACCGGCACCGCCCCGTCTCCGGGCAGCTACACCGCAGGCTCGGCGTACGCCGCCGGGCTGGTCGACGCGGCGGCGGCGCCCAGGGCGGTCCAGGCGTGGCTGCGGCGGGCCCTGACCGGCCTGGCGGGTCTACCAGATCGGGAGAGCCGGGCTGGTCCAGGTACCCGGACCAGCCCGGACGGCCAAACCACTCCGGGCGGATCGGGCGACCTGGCAGACGGAGGCGACCTGGCAGACGGATCGGACGGCGGCCCGTCACAAGCCGACGACGAGACCACCCTCCCCGTCCCGCCCGACGATCCGGACACCCGAACCGGGTCCGACGGACCTGCGCCGGGGGCTGAACACGTCGCCGCGCGCTCCGGGTGGGCGCAGGTGCGGGCGGCCAGGGACGGCATCCGACCGGACGGCATCGAGGTGCTGCAGACGCTGCTTCCCGACGGCGTCGACCTGGTC
>NZ_CDWRCK010000202.1:0-7760 GCF_977927595.1 Frankia sp. CcWB3 | reverse complement strand
GGTCGGACGGTGGCGGTGGCGGGTTCAGCGGATCGCCCCCGCCAGGCCCGTGTCTCCCCCGGCGGGGGCGGCGGGTACGCTTGACCGAACATTCCGCCCGGATTCGGGGGGGACTGGTCGAGTAGCGGATCGAAGGTGCGGGTCTCGATCGGCAGCATCCTGCCGTTGTCGTTGGCACTCTCCGTGCCTCGACGGTTCATGGCCGCGGACCCGGGAGTGCCCCGATCGGTCCAGCCCGCCGAGCCGGCCGGGTGGGAACCTGTTGCCTCGGAACCCGTGGCCGACATCGGATCAACGCGGCGCATCGACGGCCAGGTGTCGGAGACGGCGGGGGACGCCGTCGGGGCGGCGGTGCCCGGCCGGAAGGCGGATGCCGCCGGCTCGGGGCGGTAGGGGCCGTCGACCGTCCAACCGGTGGCACCGGCGGAGCGCGGCTGCGCCGGACCGGTCTGCCAGTGACCCGGGTCGGCTCGGTCGGGAGACGACCGGCCGGTGTCCGTCACTGCCGGCAGTCGGCTCGCCGAACGGGACGGCTGCTCGGTGGTCGGCGGCGGGGACCCGACGCGCCCGCCACGCTCCTGCGGCCCGGGATTCGCGGGGTCCCGATCTCCGACATCGCCGACCCGGATGGCGCCGATCTCCCGAGGATCATCGTTCATGATTGTTCTCCGGGCAGCACACCACCTGGTTGATCCCCGGGGCGGGCATTCCCTCCGTCGTGTTCAAGGGCCTCCCCTCCGTTCGGGCGACCCAAGCCATGAGGCCGGGGTGATCTGACGACCACGCCCAGGACGGTGGTCCGCGCCGGTAGCCCCGCTCGGAGCCGGGCGTCCGGCACGTGGACGTGACCCGCCGGACCGGCCCGACAGGTCTGACCAGAATGACATGTGGTTCCGTGGACCGCACGGCCCGGCCGGTGGAAACGGTGTGCCTCGTGTGGTGCCGGCGGCGGGGGCGTCTCCTCCCCGGGGTCCTGACAGCGAGGGTGATGAGGGAGGCGTCAACGGTAGGGGGACCAGCGGACGCCGGTGTCGCCGGAGCGCAGGCTGTCGATCCTGACCCGGAACTGGGCGGCCACCGTCGCGCTGCTCCCCAGGATCGGCACCACGCTCGTCACCAGCTTCAGTTCCCGGACCGCCCGCAGGACGGCGAACCCGTCCCAGGTGGTGACGTCGAAGTCGTAGCCCCGGGCCAGGTCGAGGTGGGCCTGAGGATCATGACCAAAGCGTAGCCGGCCGACCGCCACGGGAATCAGGTCCCATTCCGCCGGCCCCAGGCAGGTAGCGTCGAAGTCGCAGAGCAGCGCGCGGCCGTCCGCGGCCCGTACGAGGTTAGCCAGATGCGCGTCCCCATGTATGATGACCCGCGGCAGCGCGTAGCGGATGGTGGGCAGAGCCGCCGCGACCCGGCTGGTCATCTTCTCCAGGAAACGGCGGTCGGGCTCGGGGAGCGCCTCGGCGTCGGATAATCGCCGGCGGACGTCGTCGAGGGGATCCCAGCGTGGCAGCGGCGGTTCCGGCGGCGCCAGAGTGTGCAGACCGCGCAGCGCGCCGGCCAGCTCCGTGGTGTCCGGTGCCGGGCCGCCGGGCGGGGTGCCAGGTGGCGTCGCGTCGGCCCAGACCGTCGCGAGGAAGCCGGCCGCCGTGACCGGGGCCGGCACGCCGGGGAGCAGCCGGGACGGCCGGGACGTGGTTCTCCGCCAGCCAGCGGGCCACCCGGACCACCTTGCTCACCCGATGCGCCATCGCGGCCGATCCGATGATCCGGACAACCGCGCCGGCCCGTGGCAGCCGGTACACCGCGTTCACGGTTCTCTTGATCAGCACGGCGCCCGAGTCGTCCAGGCCGGCCTCAGCGCAGATCGCGCCGAGGGCGCGGCGAGTCCGCTCCGCGGTGAACCGCGCGCCCTCCGGCGAGCCCGCCGGAGGGCGCCCGCCGTCGGCCATTCCACCCTCGTACGGTCCTCGTACGGTGGCCGGCGTCAGACCGACGGGCTCGGCACGGGAACCGCGCGCCCGCCGGGCCGCTGCCGCGCCGCGGAGCGCTGCCACTCCCGGATGAGTACCGCGAGGTCCCGCACCTGGTGCACCTCGCTGTGCGGCCGGGTGGCCGCGAGCAGCTGATCCGCGCGTCCCGAGACGGAGGCCACGGTTCGCCCCCAGGAGATCTGGATCGCCTCGGTGGCCAGCGCGCAGACCTGGTCGAGTTCCAGGCGGCCCTGCCGGGCCAGCGCCAGGGCGAGATTGAGGCGGATCACCGACCGGAATCCCGGGGCGTTCATCCCGTCCAGCTTCGGCATGGCGAGATCCGCGTGCTCCTGGGCGGCCTGCGGGCGGCCGAGCAGACACAGGGCCGTCGTGGCGTTGTAGGGCACCTCGACCGGATTGAACTGGTCGAAACTCGGACCGGGACGGCCCCACCGGTCTGCCGGGATGGCGTCCGCCAGGTCGTACGCCCGGTCCAGGGCCTGGGCCGCGCCCCGCACGTCACCGAGGGCGGCGAGGGCACGCGCCTCCTGGCAGACAAGTCGGGCCCGCACGGCACCGCCACTGACGTGGGTCAGCCCGTCCCGGGCAAGGCGGAGCGCCTCGTCGGGCCGGCCGGCGTAGAACTCGTTGACGGCCGCGACTTCCCGGGCCGAGCCGCGAAGCGCACCCTCACCCACCGAGCGCCCCGCCTGGAAGCCGAGCGACGTCAGCGACCGCGCGGTCTCGATGTCACCGAGTTTGAAGGCCGCATCCGCACCCAGCACGGCGACCCGCCCCCGCAGCACGTCGCGCCGGTGGGCGTCGCCGGCGGGGATGGACCGCCGGCTGAGCCGCTCCAAGCCGCGGCGCAACCGCTCGGTCTGGGCCAGGATGTGCGCGGGTGGGGTCGCCTCGTGCGCGTCGAGGAGGTCGTCGAGCAGATCGTCGGCGCGTTCCAGAGCGAGCTGGACCGGACTGGCCGCGAGGACGTCCGAGACCTCCATGATCTGTCCCTCGGCGAGGATCGCGGTCATGACCGCCGCTCCCGCATAGCGATGGAACTGTCTGCGGTCCGAGGCGCCGGGGGCCGGGGCGCCAAGGCGCGTGGTGTGGGGGGCCGACGACGGTGTCGGCTGCGCCGGGATCGCTCCGCTCACAGCGCCGAAGGGTGCTTCGCTCACAGTGCCGAAGGATGGCGTGCCCGCAGGTACTGGTGACACATCGGTGGGGCTCGTTGCGGACTTCGTCATCGAAGGCTGGGGCGGCGGCGCCGGCTCGTAGTCCTCGGGGTGGTCGTCCGGAGGGGTGCGCGCCGGCGGGATGATGATCGACTCGGTGGTCGCCCACCAGGGTGGGAGAGGGGCCGACCGGCTCGTCGGGACCCAGGCCTCGGGGTCGGGCCCGCGCGTCGGTGAAGATCCGCTCGACTGCGGCATGCCGCGCGTCCTTCCTTCAGATAACACCACGGTCGTGACCGTGGCGACAAGGTAGTGGGGGGTAGAGCCCGCTGTGAGAAGCGACCGACCGGAGGCGCACAGTGAGACCACACGCCCGCATCGGTGCCGCGACCGCCATCCTCCCTGACGGCGGTCCGGCCGGATCCAGCGATCAACGGCCGAAGTCTCCCGGCGGTCGTGCGACGGCCTCGCTGCCGCCGGCCGGTCGCTCCGGTCACTCTGGTCGGTCCGACCGGATCTGGCCCGTGTCTCGCTTTGTCAATAGTAGGAGGGAGGCTGCGCCGAAGGGTGATGGTTGTTGGTGCGCAAAGTTCCTGTCATCGTGGCTCTGCGTGGTGTTACCCGGAGGTTTCCTCTGCCGATCATGTTCGGCGGGCGAGCCGGCGGCGGTGCGATGCGGCGGTGGAGTTCGCCGGTCGGCGGTGGCGGGACGAGGAAGGGGGGCGCTGGCAGGACCGACAGGATCGCGCGGCGCAGGCTTGCGGATCATCGCCCCGGCCCGGGAGGGTCCCGGGCGACGAGCCGAGGGAGGCCGGGATGCGGCCCGCCGTCGGTCCGCTCCAGAACGGGAACGAGGCGGCAACAGCTTTGAAATCATGACATCTCGTCATGATTACCGAAAAGGTGAAGTTGGGGGCCCGATGTTGGTCCGATCGGTGCCGGCGTCCATCCCTGCGTTCGGGTCGTCCATCCCTGCGTTCGGGTCGGTAGCCTCGGCATTGTGATCGATGGCTCCCCGACGTGCTTTCCGGCCGGCAGGTCGCGCAGCTGGTGTCGACCAGGCCGGCCGTGGTCGGCGCGCCGTGCCTGATGACCGCGTGGCGCGGCGTCCCGCCGATCCACTAGTCGGGCCGCGGGCAAACCTGCCATCCGCCGACGCGTCCCTGGCCCGTGAGCTCGATGACCAGGCGCACCGGGCCTGGCCGCCGTTGCGCCAGGTCGAACGGGCCGGGTGGGTGCTGCGCGAGTCCGCCGGATCGTCCCGGCGAGGCAACTCGGTCTGGGCTCGCGGTGACGTGCCCGACCTCGCCGCGGCGCTCGCCACGGTGCGGGATTTCTACACCGCCGCCGGTCTGCCGCCGACCTTCCAGCTGGCGCCCTTCTCCCGGCCGACCGGGCTCGGCGCGGTCCTTGACGCCGCCGGGTACGACGACACCGGTCCCACCGACGTCTGCACGGCGCCCCTCGCCGACCTTGTGCGTGGTGCCGACCTGGCACCGGCGGCTGCCGGCTCGGTGGGGGTGACCGTCACCACCACGCCGACGGATGAGTGGCTGGAGGTCGCTGGCCAGGTGCTGACGACATTCAACGTGCAGCGGCCCGGCACGCTCGCGGTGCTCTCGGCGCTGCGGCTGCCCACCATCTACATCACCCTGACCGTGGACGGCGTACCGGCGGCGGTCGGACGCGGCATCGCGGACGATCGTTGGCTGGGTGTCTACAGCATGGCGACCCTGCCTGTGGCCCGTGGCCGGGGCGCGGCCCGCCGGGTCATCGCGGCACTCGCCGAGTGGGCGGCGGGCAGAGGCGCCACTCATGCTTATCTGCAGGTCGAAGAGATCAGCGCCGCGGCGCGGGGCCTGTACGCCGATCTTGGTTTCCGGCCGGTCTACCGCTACGCCTACCGCCGTGCGCCGCTGGGCGCGACGTCCGGTGGAGGTCTCCCATGAGCGGGACCGTCGAGGAACTCCTCGTGCCGGGCGGCCTGACCAGGGTGATGGGCGTCATCAACGTCACGCCGGACTCGTTCTCGGACGGCGGTACCTACCTCGATCCGCTGGAGGCGGTCCGGGCCGGGCTGCGGATGGTCGACGACGGGGCGGATCTCGTCGACGTCGGTGGCGAGTCGACCCGACCGGGCGCGTCCCGGGTCATCGCCGCCGAGGAGATGCGTCGCGTGCTCCCGGTGGTGGCCGAGCTCACCGCCGCGGGCGTCCGGGTCAGCATCGACACCAGCCGTGCCTCCGTGGCCGCCGCCGCGGTCGACGCCGGGGCAGTGCTCGTCAACGACGTGTCCGGCGGCGCCGATCCCGATCTGCTCGGTCTCGTCGCCGACCGCGGCGTGCACTATGTGCTGATGCATGCGCGGGGGACCAGTGCGGACATGGCGTCCCGGGCGGTGTACCGCGACGTGGTCGCGGAGGTGGTCTCGGAACTCGTGGACCGGCTCGAGGCCGTGCTGGCCGCCGGGATCGCCGAGGATCGGGTCATCCTTGACCCCGGCCTCGGCTTCGCCAAGACCGCCCGGCACAACTGGACGCTTCTGCGCCACATCGACGCCTTCTTCGCGCTCGGCTGGCCGCTGCTGGTCGGCACGTCCCGCAAGTCGTTTCTCGGCTCGGTACTGGCGGGCGCGAACGGCTCGGCCCGGCCGGTCGCAGACCGGGACGACGCCACCCAGGCGACCACCGCGTTGCTGGCCGCGGCCGGGGTGTGGGGCGTGCGGGTGCATGCCGTCCGGCCGGCCGCCGACGCCGTGCGGGTCGTGCGCGCCTGGCGGGACGATGGTGACCGGCCCGGGGACGGACCCGAGGTCGATCCCGGCTGGGCCGTGGACGCCGGCCGGGTGGAAGACCGGGAGGTTCCGTGGGTTCCGCGGTGACGGGTTCCGCGGCGGAGGTCGCCTCCCGACCGAGGGCCACGTCGCTCGACCGGATCACCCTGTCGGGGCTGCGGGCTCGCGGCCACCACGGGGTTCTGGCGGCGGAACGGGATCTTGGCCAGGAGTTCGTCGTCGACGCCACGCTGTGGCTCGACCTCTCCTCGGCAGCGTCCCACGACGACGTGACCCGCACCGTGCACTACGGCGAGCTTGCCGAGACCCTTGCCGGGATCGTCACCGGAGAACCCGTGAATCTGATTGAGACCCTCGCCGATCGACTCGTCCGCGCCTGTCTGCGGGACGGTCGGGTGATGCGGGCCGAGGTGACTGTCCACAAGCCCGCGGCCCCGATCGCGGTTCCGTTCGCCGACGTCGCGGTGACGATCGTCCGGAACCGGGTCGACGGCGTCGAGTCGGTGACCGCGCCGGACGCGGCCGCGGGGGTCGCCACCGATGGCGGGTGATCGGATGACCCGGCCGGACCATGCGGTGCTGTCGCTCGGGTCCAACCTCGGTGATCGTCTGGGCCGGCTGTCCGCCGCCGTCCACCGGCTCGACCGCGCGCTGGGGGTGCTCGCCGGCTCACCGGTGTACGAGACGGCACCCGTCGGTGGACCCGAGCAGGACGACTACCTGAACGCCGTCGTCCTGGTGCGTCCGGCGCCCCCGCGTGATCTGCTCGAGGTCGTCCGCGAGGTGGAGGAACGGGCCGCGCGGGTCCGGGCCGTCCGGTGGGGCCCGCGAACGCTCGACGTCGATGTCATCGCGGTCGGTGACCTGCGCAGTGACGACCCTGAGATCCTCGTGCCGCATCCCCGAGCACATCTGCGGGCCTTCGTCTGCGTGCCCTGGCTGGACGTTGATCCCGAGGCGACGCTGCCTGGGCACGGGCGGGTCGCCGATCTGGTCGCCCGGATGGCCGTGGGGAACCACCCGGCCGGTCTGCGCCGGACCCCGTGGTCGCTGTCGGATCTCGTGGTCGAGGCGGATCTCGTCGTCGAGGCGGATCCCAGGGCCGGTGCCGTCACCGATCCCGCCGTCGGCGGCAGTGATGCCGGAGAGGCGGCCAGGTGAGACCGACCCGGGCGCGTGATCTCATCGCGGTCGCGGTGGCGTTCGGGGCACTCGGGTACCTGCTCCTGTGGTGGGCGTACCGATCGATTCCCACGCTGCCGCGAACGGCGTCGGTGTCGGTTCTCATGATCGGCGCCCTCGAGCTCCAGGTCGCGTCCCTGACCCGCCACCGGCTGGAGGGACGGCCGGGAACGCGCCCGATCCTCCCGCTCACGGTCGCCCGGCTCGCCGCGTTGGCCAAGGCGAGCTCCGTCGTCGGAGCGGCGCTCGCCGGCCTCTGGGCGGGTGTGTTCGGCTACACCATGCCCCGCACGGGGGAGTTCCCGACCGCGGGGGGCGACGCGCTCACCGCGGGTCTCGGGTTGGCCGCGGCGATGGTGCTGCTGACCGGCGGCCTCATCCTCGAACAGGTGTGCCGGGTCAAGAAGCGTTAGCCCGGCCCGCCCTGGTTCTGGGCGGAATGTTCCGATGGAACACCGAAAAGTGGTGCGACCACCGATGGGCTGACTGTGCCGATTCGTGTTGGCAGGGCTACTCTGGGATAGATTGCGATATATGACCGTGGTCGGTGTCGGGATTGTCCTGGACCACCTTCGTAGGGTGGTGATTGTCGGCGTTGTTCATGTCGTCGGTGGATGGTGCGGTGACGTGGCGCCTGGG
>NZ_CDWRCK010000201.1:0-7812 GCF_977927595.1 Frankia sp. CcWB3 | reverse complement strand
CCCGCCACCCCAGCCGCCACCAAAGCCGATCCTCGGTCCGGAGAGGTTGAAACCTCCCAGACCTAACGACATGCGTGGTCCCCGCATCCGCATTGCAGCCCCCCGCTACCGACATATGGAGCGGCAAGCTACAGGAGGATGGCGTCTAAGGGGACGTAATGAAGTAACAAATACGTGATCGAGAGCATCATCGCAGGTCACAGGCCTGTGGAGGGTTCGAAACGCGCAAGTTATTTCATTTCGATTCCTAACCGTCGAGGCGGTGGCGACGACGCGCAACGTGGGCAACGGATGCATGTCGCGGGTAGTCCGCAGGTCCGCGCGCTGTGCTGCGAGACAAGTTCAGCCTGAGCCCTGCTCTACCTGCCACAGCGACGTGCCCGGAGCATCACCAACGGGCGAGCTTCTCCGCATTGCCCACGAGCGGGTCGTTACTGCGGGTGACTACGTAGCCGTTCTCTTCCAAGACCCGGATCGCTTCCTCGGGAGCATCGCGGACCAGGGCGCCGATCTGACGCTGACGCCAACGGATCCGGCCAGCCTCGACGACCGCGCGCCAACCCTCCTTTGCATCGAAGCTGCATTCAGAAATCAGGAACTGGATGAAGTCCTCGAGACACGGTCGCATCCGCGCCCCGCCCACAGGAAGATGGAGGGACGCCAAGTCATGCGGCGTTTTCTTGCCGGCATGTGCAAGGAGGGCACTGAATGCACCGCGCTCCGGGTGGAACTGCCAGTGCGCAACCAAGTAGGTAGTCGATCTTTTCCAGCTCGGTGAGTGCCTCGAACTCGTCGCCGGTGAGCGCGTAGGCGTCGCAGCGGGCTCGAAGCTCGTCAGCGGTCAGGCCGATATCGATCCAAGATCGACTTCCGGCGCGCCTCAAGCTCCTCCCGGATCGGCTTGATCACGTTCCGCAACATAGGTTCCTCCTCCAGGCTCACCGCCCAAAGTAAGCCACAGAGGTCCGACGGTTTCGCTCATCGGCCAAAAGAGGTCATTATTGCATGTCGGTGTTGGCCGTCCGGTGCCGTGGCACGGCCTGTCAGACCGGTAGGACGGTCCCATGGGACTGGCCGGTCCACGCACAGCCGTATAGACCTACTCGCCGAGGAACGCCGACAAGGCGTACGTCCCGTGCCGGTCGAGGTTGCCGCGGACCCGGTCGTAGCCGCGGGTCGTCCGCGGGTCCCGCCGGTCCGGCGCTCAGTCGAGATCGATGGCCATCAGCATGCGGGAGTTCGGGGCGAGGCCGAGCTCGCTCTCGTGCGCGACGAGGTCGGCGAGCGCCGGGGTCATCTCGGCCGCCACCAGTTCCCGGAAGCCCCACCGCGCATACAACGGACCGTTCCACGGCACCGTCCGGAAGGTCGACAACGTCACCCTCCGCACACGACGGGGGCGCGCATAATCGATCACGCTCAGGCTCAGCGCCCGGCCCCGACCCGACCTCCCGTGCTCCGGACGCACCGAGAGCTGTTCGAGATGGACACTCGCCGCCGGAGTCCCCACGCGTGGCGGCGCGCCGTCGGTCCCCGGCCCGGGCTCGGAGACGTCCGTGGGGAGGACGTCGGCGAGGGCGTAGCCCACCGCGACCCCCACCGGGGCGTCGCTCACCCAGGCCCGCCCCCCGGCGACATACTCCGCCAGCTTCTCGGCCGAAAGCGGAGAATGTCCGGCGATGTCGGTCATCCCAATCCCGGCGAACAGCACTCCGGCGGTCCGCTCGATGTCGCGCATCACGTCGACGTCGTCCTCGCTCGCCGGTCGGACCGACCGCAGGGCGTCGTCGAGGTCACGCGGGTCGGGCATCGCGCTCAAAGCCCGGGAAGAAGTCCACGTAGCCGAGTTTGACAGGACGTGCGGGCCGAGTCGTCCGGCGAGCGGCCGGCCGGGTGCGCTCAGCCGGTGGGAACGATCTGCGCCGGGGCCCCGATCTGGGCGACGAGCATGGTCCAGTGCCCGTCGCCGGCGTTGAGGGCGTCGGTCGTGCGCTGCAGCAGCACCGGGGGGGGGACGGGTGTGCCGTCGAACAGGTTCCCGCACGCCGTGACCGCCTGGGCGTAGGCACCGGCGCCTTCGGTCCAACTCCTGCTCACGCTCTCGACGGGCGGGAGGCCCAGAGGTCCGATGCGGTCGACGGCCCGCCCCAGGTCGGCGCAGGCCGGTTTCAGCGACATGCCGTCCGCCGCCTGGATGTCGGCCCGTACCGCGTTGACCGCCCGCACGACCTCCGAACGGACCTGGGCGGTGGTGGCGTACCAGGACGTGAGCCGGGCCTTGACGTCGGTGGTTGGCGGTGCCGCCGCACCGGCCCCGCCACCGGCCCCGACGACGAGGAACACCACGACCACCGCCACGACCCCGACCACGGAAAGAACTGCCAGCCCGCGTCGACGTTCCTCCCTGGTCAGTTCCTCCCAGGTGCGGTAGTCGCTCCGGCGCCGGCTCACGGGTCCCCCAGATAGCAAGAAGTCAGCGACAAAGCAGACGCACAGCTCAATCCTGACGTTGCGTCGGGAGCGACTCCCGACCGCGCCGGTGACGCGACGCCCGGCGTCCCACGTACCCGGTTCAACCTCCCGCTGCGGCACCGAGGCGCCGCGGGGGCACCGAAGAGGCCCCGCGGGGGCACCACCAAAGGGGCACACCGCGAGGGGCACCACCAGACGGGCAGCGCCAGACGGGCACCGCCAAATGGGCTCCGGGGCTCTGCGGCTCCGGGGCGGCTGTCCCGGCCACCGCCATAGCAATACGCCGGACCGGCGGTATGCGCGGCGGTAGATGCGGCTGCACGACCGCGAGCGCGGGCAGCGGGCAAAGTACCGGCCTGCGACATCACCCGCGTGTCGGTGCGGGAAAACGCACCGTCTTCTCCTCCCTCCCAAGGGGATCCCCACACGGGAACTTCGATTTTCGTCACACACATCTGCGTTCCGCTCCCGGCCGGCTCGGCGATGTACTCACGGATGTACGAACGGGCCGCACCCGGCCGTTGCCGGCGGAGGATCCCGGACCGACCCAGGTCGACATCCGGCGTTTCGATGCGCAAAGCTGCGTGAAAGCGTCAAGATATCCCGGGTGCTTTACCACCCCGCGGCTCGGTGGATACCGGTGAGGGACGTTCGCGAAGGGGCACAGATGGACTATGTGATGGACTTGTCGGAGTCGGAGTGGGGGACACCCGCACCGGACCGGACGGGCAGCTGGGCGATCATCGTCCTGGAGCAGGGGACCCGGCAGGTGCAGGGAGTCATCGGCCCGTTCCGGTCGCCCGGCCATGCGCAGGCCTACGCCTGCGACGGGGGATTCGCCGACTGGCTCATCGTCCCAATCCCTGTATCTGATGTCGCCCACCGAACCGGAGATCGCCGCCATCGCGGTGCTGTGAGACGGGATCACCCGAACCCGGCGAGGTGAGGTGACCGAACCCGCCGGATCGTCCGGGCCGGGTGGTCCCCATCATGGTGCCGAGTGGGGACCACCCGGCAGACGGCATCGAGCGCCGGCGGGGAGAATCGGGGGTCATGGCGGAGCATCTGATCGAGAACTATCTCATCGACATGGACGGTGTTCTGGTCCATGAGGAACATCCCATTCCGGGCGCGGATGCCTTTCTGGTCGGGATCAGCGCGGCAGGCCTGGGTTTTCTCGTGCTGACCAACAACTCGATCTACACGGCCCGCGACCTGTCCGCCCGACTGGCTGGCGCTGGACTCACAATCCCGCCGGAGCGGATCTGGACCTCGGCCCTCGCCACCGCGCTCTTCCTACACACCCAACGCCCCCAGGGATCGGCGTACGTCGTCGGCGAAGCGGGCCTGACCACGGCGCTGCACGACATCGGCTACGTCCTCAGCGACCGGTCACCCGATTACGTCGTCCTCGGGGAGACTCGGACCTACAGCTTTGAGGCAATCACCAAAGCGGTACGGCTGGTGCGCGACGGCGCACGCTTCATCGCGACGAATCCCGATCCCACCGGTCCCTCGGTGGAGGGTCTCCTGCCCGCCACCGGGGCGGTCGCGGCGATGATCACCCGGGCGACCGGCGTCACACCGTACTTTGTCGGCAAGCCGAACCCGTTGATGATGCGCAGTGCGCTGAACACCCTGTCCGCGCACAGCGAGACCACCGTGGTGATCGGCGACCGGATGGACACCGACGTCGTCGCCGGCCTGGAGGCCGGAATGGACACCGTGCTGGTGCTGTCGGGCATCACGTCCATCACCGACGTCGACCGGTTTCCCTACCGGCCGACCGCCATCGTCGGCAGCATCGCCCAGCTGCCCGTCGGTCGGGACGTGCGGACGCTCGACAGCATGCCGACGGCCGCCGTGCGCCCGGCGCCAGCCGAGACCCCCGAGCGCACCGGAGCCCCCGAGCGCACCGGAGCCCCCGATCGCACCGAAGCCCCCGAGCGGGCCGGGGCGCACGGTCGGACCCTGGGAGCGATGCACACCCCGGGGTCCACCACGCGTGGGTGAGGGTCCACCACGGGATCAGGGAACCCCGGACGGGATCAGGAGCCGCCCTGCGAACGGCGGAACAGGGTCGCGGTCGGCGCGGCGGCGGTCAGGGTCACCTTCGTCGGCGTGAACAGGAACGACTGCTGCGGCAGGCCGTCCGGACCCAGCAGGAACGCCCGCTCGATCGAGTCGACCTGGATGCGCGCACCGGTGTCGGCACCCGCACCGACGACCCGGGTCGCCTGGATGGACGCGATGTCCTCCGCGACCGTCCCGGGCGGGAGTTTGACGGCCGTGGCGGCCGGCGCGTCCCGTTCGATGGACCAGGCAGGGTAGGTCTTGTTCGACCGGTAGGTCTCGGGGTTGCCGGCGAGCCGCACCCCGACCGACAGCCCGACCCAGGCGTCGGCGGTGTTCGGTGTGCCGACCGTGTTCTTCCGGACGATCAGGTACAGGTAGTTACGCGGGTCGCTGATCCGGGTGCGCGAGTTCGGGACCGGGGCGTCGGCGACCTTGCCCTCCCGGGCGACCTCCTGGGACATCACCCAGTAGGTCCACGGGTTGCGGTCCATCTCCCGTTCAGGGGCCTCGGCGTTCGGGTCGAGGGTGTCCGCGGCCGACAGGGCGAACCGCATCGGGCCGTTGGTGTTCTGGCACATGCTGTTGCTGCGCGTGCAGGTCCCGAGCAGCGGGTGCGTGCCCTCGTACCGGCCGGTGAACGGCTGCGACGTGTGCTCCGGACCCTGGATCACGGCGCTGCCGGGGATGGCGTTGCCGGTGGCGTCGATCTCGACCTGGTAGGTCCACTCGATGTCGGTGGTCCGCCCCCAGAACGCCATCAGGGCCGGGGTCGGGGTGCCTTCGTCCTCGTTGCTCCACACCATCGAGTAGGTCAGCAGGCGATGACCGGCGATCGCGGTTGGCGCTTCGGAGTGGAAGGCGAGCAGTGGGGTGTCGGTGACGGCGTTCTGGAACGGCCCGCCGGCCATCGGATTCGCGGTGGCGGCCGGTGCCGTCCGGCCGTAGATCACCGGAGCGTGGGCCAGGGCCTGGTAGCCGTTGTCCTGCGGCGTGACGGTGCGGAAGGTCAGATCGGTCAGGCGCGCCGTGGCGGCGTTGCGGGGCGACCGGTCCGCGGCGAACAGCGTCCGCAGGGTGTGCTTGCCGGCGGCCAGGTGACCCAGCGCGAGGCTGCGCTTGATCGGGAAGGAGGTGGGGATCACGAGGTCGGTGGCGTAGGCGGTGTCGACGTAGAGCGACAACACCGCGGACTCGCCGCCCGGGGAGCCCCAGGAGACCCCTGGGGCGGTGGTGGTGACGTCCAGGAGCACCTCGCCGTCGGCCTCGGTGCGGAAGGGGATTGACGAGTCCTGCCCCCGGTTGAGGACGATCTCCGCGGGTGGAGCCGGTGCCTTGTCCCCGGAACCGCACGCCGCGAGCCCCACCGCCAGCACGGTGGCGGCCAAGCTGGCGCCGAGCGTCTGACGCAGTCCCCTTGACACCCGCGTTCCCTCCTAGAATCCGGGATCGCCGCCGCCGCGGCCCGTTCCGCGCTCCCCCGATCCCCACACATCCTGACATCCTGCTCTTTACGGCATTGTCGCCGTGCATCGGTCCGGGTTGGGCTGCGGACAGCCCGCCGGTCGGCCGTGCGGGTGTCATGACGTACCCGCCACCGCTGGGCCGCGGAAACCCCTAGTGATCTCCATGGCGGATAACGTCGCGACGGAGAGGCCGGTGGGACAGCTGGGGGCGGAGGAACGAGCGGGAGTCGGCGTGCGCAAGTTCGTCATCATGGGCGTGCAGGGCAGCGGCAAGGGAACCCAGGCGACGATGATGGCCCGGGACTTCGACTTGGTCCACATCAGCGTCGGCGACGTCTTCCGCTGGAACGTGCAGAATCACACCAAACTCGGTGCCCAGGTCAAACGCATCGTGGCGGCCGGTCACCTGGTCGGGGACGATCTCGTCGAGTCAGTGGTGCGCTCCCGGCTGGCCGAGCACGACTGGAACTATGGGTTCATCATCGACGGGTTCCCGCGCAACGCACGGCAGGCCGAGTTCTTCCTGGAGAGCTACGACATCGACGGGGTCATCTACCTCGACCTCCCCGACGACGAGGTCTACCGGCGGGTGCTCGCCCGCCGGTTCTGCTCGCGGTGCGGCCTGGACTACAACCTGATCGCCAGTAGGCCGCAGGTGCCGGACACCTGCGACGTGTGCGGAGCGCCGCTGCTGACCCGGGCCGACGACAACCCGCAGGCGCTGGCCGTCCGCCTGCGGGAGTACCACGAGAAGACCCGACCGGTCATGGAGATCTTCCAGCGCAAGGAGTTCGTGGCCGTCGTGGACGCCAGGCACCCGCCGCGCGAGGTGCAGGCGGAGATCCGCCGGCATTTCGATCTTCCGCAGCTCGATCGCTCGCAGTTCGGTCTTCCGCAGCGGCCGGTCGTGTCCGGGTGAGCCCGGCCGCGATCCCCCGGGGGGCTACTGCTTGGTGAATACCACGGCGACGCCGTCGGTGTTACCGACCCCCGCGGCCCCGATACTCCCGTTGACGCCGTGCCCGTTGAACTGGATGGCTCTGGCGACTCCCGGAATCCCCACATCCGTTGTGATCTTATAGCCGGCGCCAGGCAGGGTCTGCCGGTAGAAGGTGGCCACCCCGTCGCTGGACACCCCGTCCAGCGTCACCGTCGACGTTTTCCCGGTGGTCGTGCCGACCTTCACGGTGGCCCCGGGCGGCACCGGGAAATCGGGGGGGACATTCGTGCCACGCAGGGCATCCGCGCCGCTGACGGCGTCGATCCTTCCCACCCCCGGCAGCGAGGTAGGCAGCGAGGTGGGCAGCCCGCTCGGCAGCGCGGTGGGGATCGACGTCGGCAGGGTCGGTGTGCTGACGGAGGGCGGCACACCGACGTCGTCGGACCCCCCGCAACCGGCGGTCAGCGCGACCATTCCCGCGAGGACCAGCCCCGGAAGCAGCGTCATGGTTCGGCCGGACCGGATCCCTCGGCGTGGTTCGTCAAGGGTGAGGTTCTCCCGCACGGCTGGTCCTCCTGCTCGGTCCGACCGGCGGGACAGGGGTCCCGCGGGCGGACGGTAGATCATCACTGTGGATCTGTCCAGGTGTCTGATTCCCGGATCTTTCGGATCCATGCTGTCGACCTTAGGGGACGTAATGAAGTAACAAATACGTGATCGAGAGCATCATCGCAGGTCACAGGCCTGTGGAGGGTTCGAAGCGCGCAAGTTATTTCATTTCGACTCCTTAGTCGCGGACGGTGCACGCCGCGTGGCGGTGTCGGCTCAGCGTCATTGCCTGCGTGGGGGTGGGCCGTGTGG
>NZ_CDWRCK010000200.1:0-7816 GCF_977927595.1 Frankia sp. CcWB3 | reverse complement strand
TGCGGTTGACGTCGGGGTGGTAACGGCGGGCGAGGCGGCGGTAGGCCTGCTGCACCTCCTCGCCGCCTGCGTCGCGCCGGAGGCCGAGAACCTCGTAGTAGTCGCGGGCCATCGGCGCTCACTCCTCATCGCCGCCCAAGTGCTGTCCCCGGCCGTGGCCCGGACCTCGACCACCCCGTCCTCGACCACCCCGTCCTCGACGTCGAAGATGCTCACGCCAAACGTGCCGCCGCTGAGAACGTGCCGCCGCCGAGGCCGAGTGTTACGCCATCCGATGGCTTCCCGATCCACCGGCGCCTCAAAACCACCCGCCGGAATCCCACCAAGCCGATCAGGTCGGTCCTCCGGGAGAAGGCACGCATAAGCGGTGAACCACGGTGGCGGGTCGGCACGGGTCGGCACGGGGGGTCGGCATCTGTGCTATGGTCCACGCCGCATCACTTAAAGAGGCAGATCAATTACCGATCGTGGTGATGTGGTGAAGGGTTCCTCAGACCTGGCCAGTGGTCTGTTGGAGGCGGCGCCGGACGCGATCGTCGCCGTCCGGGACGATGGGGCCATCGTCCTGGTCAACGCGCAGGCCGAGCGGCTGTTCGGCTACACCCGCGACGAGCTGGTCGGCCAACCGGTCGAGATCCTCATCCCGGTCGGTGCCCGCGCCGTCCATCCTGATCATCGGGACCGCTACTTTGCCGACCCCCACCCCCGGCCGATGGGTGCCCGCCTCCAGCTCGCTGCCCGCCGCCGCAACGGCAGCGAGTTCCCCGTGGAGATCAGTCTCAGCCCGCTGGAGACCGAGGAGGGAATACTCGTCTCCGCGGCGGTCCGGGACGTCACCGACCGCCTCGAAGTCCAGGCCGAGGGGGAACGGTTGCGCGTCGAGGCGCAACGCCGCAACTTCGAGGCCCAGCTCCACCAGCCCCAGCGGTTGGAAAGCCTCGGCCAGCTCGCCGGCGGGGTGGCGCACGACTTCAACAACCTCCTCGGAGCCATCATCAACTACGCCTCGTTCGTCGCCGAGGAGGTCACCCAGGCCGCCGCCACTCAGACCGCGGACGGACGGTGGAACGACGTACTGCGCGACATCGAACAGATCCAACGCGCCGCCGACCGCGCCACCGTCCTCACCCACCAGCTCCTCACCTTCGGCCGCCGCGAAACCGTGCAGCCCCGGGTACTCAGCCTCAACCAGGTCGTCACCGACCTGGAGAACCTGCTGCACCGCACCTTGGGCGAACACATCGAGCTGCACATCCATCTGCAGCCCGAGCTGTGGCCCATCCTGGCTGACCCCGGCCAGATCGAACAGGTCCTGACCAACCTTGCCGTCAACGCCCGCGACGCCATGCCCGACGGCGGCGTGCTGACCATCGACACCGCCAACATCACTATCGATCCGGATTACGCGAGCGAACGCCCGGGCGTGAAAGCCGGCCCGCATGCACGGATCCGCGTCTCCGACAGCGGCACCGGCATGCCCCCGGAGGTCCTTGCCCGGGTCTTCGAACCGTTCTTCACCACGAAACCCAAGGGGGAAGGCTCCGGCCTCGGCCTCGCCACCGTCTACGGGATCATCAGCCAGGCCGGCGGGCACACCGACATCTACTCCGAACCCGGGGTCGGCACCACCATTCGCTGCCTGCTCCCCGCCACCGCCGCCGGTCAGCCGGACGCCGCCGGTCAGCCGGACACCGCGACCGGCACTCCGGCACACGCGGGCGAGACCGTCCTGCTCGTCGAGGACCAGCCCGCCATCCTCGAGGTCACCCGTCGCCTGCTTGCCCGCAACGGCTACCAGGTCCTCACCGCTACCTCCGCCGACGAGGCCATCCCCCTCGCCGCCGACCACCCCGGCCCCGTCCACCTGCTGCTGACCGACGTCATCATGCCGCGCATGCAGGGCAAGGAACTCGCCGGCCGGATCCGCTCCACTCGCCCCGACACCCGGGTGCTCTACATGTCCGGCTACGCCCACCCGGTCCTCACCACCCAGGGGAAACTTGATCCCGGTGTCATCCTGCTCGAAAAGCCCTTCTCCGAACGGGTCCTGCTCGCCAAAGTCCGAGAAGCCCTCGACCCTCCGACCTGACCACGAATCAACCAGGACCCACCTCAACGGCCAGGATATTTCCTTTCTGCCCCGTTGATAAGAAATATCCGTCAGCCGGCGCTTTCGTCGTCGCTCGTCCTGCCGCGCGGCCCTGGTCACGGGTGGTGGTTTCTGCGGTTGACAGTCTCTGCCCGCGTCATAGGCTCAGCCGTGGGACGGATGCCCGACCGGGGTAGAGTGATGATAATGCATCAGCAGGAAGCGCAGCAGGTGGAGCGCGTGCTGCGGCAAAACTGGCAGCAGATCCGATACCAGATCCTTGACCAGTTCGCCGAGGTAAACGCGTCGGACCTGGACGCAGCCTCGAGCGTCGACGACCTTGTTCAGCGCATCGCCGACAGGTCGCACTACAGCGACAGGTACGTGGAAAGCAGGATACGCGAGCTGGTGGGTGTTGCGGCGGGCGCAGGCGCCGGTCCAGCAGCGCAACCCACCGCAGCGGCGCAGGCTGCAGCCGAGCAGGCCCCAGCGCCAGCCGCGGCCGAGCAGCCGGCCGCCGGGGGCCAGGCTGAGCAGCCCACGGCGGAACAGGCCGGGCAGCGGTTCGGCGGGCAGCAGCCGTTCACCGCGGCGTAGCCGCCGAGGCGGACCGGAGGGTGGGGTGCCGTCCAACGACGGAAAGCACCCCACCTGTCGGACGTCTGCGGTAGGCGTCTGCGGTAGACGGAGTACTCGAAGGCGCCTTCGAGTGGCTGGAGGTGCTTTCCTGCCCGGGATCCGCCGCCCGTCATTCCTCAGTGCCCGACGGCGGCAGTGCCCGACGGCGGCAGACTCCGTAGCGGTGGATCGGCATCGGCCAGCTGGATGGGCCTGGGCTTTCTGGCCTCGGGCATCGTGTTCACGGCGATCATCGCGGTGCCCGCGGCTGCCTGGTGGCGGTTCGGGTTGAATGAGGTCGTCGCCCCAGATCATCAACCCCAGCCGCACGGTTCCGGGGGTGTGGCCATGACCGCGGCGGGCATGGCAAGCTTGCTCGTTGTGGCAACAGGGTGCGAGGTGGACAGGGGAACGGCCCGGTTGGGCCGAGCCGTGGTGTTCGCCTCGTCCTCGGTGTGTCTGGCCTGGGCAGCGCACGTCTCTGGCGGGGGGCCGCGGCCAGCCGCTGGGATCATGCTGGTTGCGGTCCTCCTCCTCACCCGGGTGGCGTTCGGGTTCGCGGACCGCGAGCGAGGAGTCGCTGCGCTGCTCGCGGGTCTGGGGGTGACGCAGATCGCCCTCCATGTCACCTTCGTACTTGCGCATCCGCACACCCACCTGGCCAGCGGTCCGAGCCTGGATGTTCCGATGACGGCGGCCCACGGCATTGCCGTGGGCTGTGTGGGATTGATGCTTCGTCACTCCGAGCGGGCTGTGTGGTGTGCGGCCGGACTGAAGCCGCGCACCGTTGTGGCCCTGTTGCTGTATCCGGTGACCGTTGCCGTCGTTCCGCCTGTCCCACCCACCGTGAAGATCAACCTTCGGAAGCGGGCGCCGAGACCGCACGCTCGCCCCCTTGGCCGTGGCGCACGGCGTCGGGGACCACCCGCTTCCCCTTCTCCGGGGTTGACGTCACGGTGAGCGTTGACGTCACGGCGAGCCTGGTAGACGAGTTCCCCTGGCGGGCTCATCTGCCCGACGAGCGACCCCGGCGCGAGCAAGGCAAGGCATCTTCAGGTGGTCCCACGCGCCGTGGGACGTTCGAAGGGATCTTATGTACCGCAACGTTCGGCGTGCCGGCATGCTTGCCGGCACTGCCGCGGCAGCGATGTTCCTCCTGGCCGGACCGGCGTCCGCCCATGTCACGGTGCAGCCGCCGACGGCTGCCGCGGGCAGCTACGCCACCTTGTCGTTCAAGGTCCCCACGGAGAAGGACACCGCGTCCACGACCGGGTTGGACGTCCAGCTTCCCACCGACACCCCGATCGTGTCCGTGTCGGTCCAGCCCAAGGCGGGGTGGACACACAAGATCACCAAGGCGGCTCCGCCGAAGCCGCTCATGACGGACGACGGAGAGGTCAAGGAGGTCGTCACCAGGATTGCCTGGACGGCGCAGGGGGATGGCGGGATCAAGCCCGGGGAGTTCGACACCTTCACCGTCTCCGCCGGGCCGCTGCCCGAAAACACCGACCACATTGTGTTCAAGGCGTTGCAGACCTACTCCGATGGTTCGGTCGTGCGGTGGGTCGATGTCGTCGCCCCCGGCGCCCAGGAGCCTGAGAAGCCGGCGCCGGTCCTCACGCTGACAGCATCCTCCCTGGGGTCCGGTGGGCATGGCGCGGCCACGGTGCGGTCGGACGAAGCCGCATCGGCCTCCGACGATTCCGACGATTCCGACGGGACGGCGCGTGGCCTGGGGATCGCCGGTCTCGTCCTTGGCGCACTCGGGTTGCTTGCCGGTGGATTCGCGCTGATCTCTTTGCGGCGGCGCGCCTAACCGTCGTGCGCCGCATCCTGGTGGTGGCCGTGACGTTCCTGGTCATGGCCACCACCTCCATCGGTCTCGGCCTCGGGGTCCCGTCGGCGTCGGCGCATGCCCTTTTGACGGGTAGCGACCCCGTGGACGGCGCGGCACTCGGCGTCGCACCCGCACGGGTAACCCTTGACTACAGCGAGTCGGTGCGGGTCTCGCGCGATTCGATCCGGGTGCTCGATTCCGCGGGTAGGCGGGTCGATGATGATCGTGCCGGATCTGGTCCCAAGGCCTCGCAGGCGACGGTCGCGCTCCGGCCGGGGCTGCCGAACGGCACGTACGTGGCGAGCTGGCGTGTCATCTCGGCGGATAGCCATCCTGTTTCCGGTGCGCTCGCCTTCGGTGTGGGCGGGCCGCCGGAGGCCGCCGCCGCGGCGGCCTCCGGCACATCGGGCTCCTCGACGGTGGGCGTCGTCTTTGCCGTGGCGAGATTTCTCGGATACGCCGCGACGGCCCTGTTACTGGGCGTCTGTTTCTTTCTGATAGTGCTCTGGCCGACAGGTCTTCGTGCGGCCGGCCCCGGCCGGCTGTTGATGGCAGCGTGGGGATTATCCGTTTTTGCGGCCTTCGCGCAGCTGCTGCTGCAGGGCCCCTACGCTGCCGGGCTCGGCCTCGGGGGACTCGGGCAGTGGTCGGTTCTGTCGACCACCCTGGCGGATCGGTTCGGCCACCTGCTGCTGATCCGTCTGCTCGCTCTTGCTTTGATGGTGCCTCTCGTGCGGCGGCTGTTGCGAACCGGGTCGGTGGATCTGCGGGGAAACGGGGAGCTCGCCGGTCTCGGTGTCGTGGTGGCCGTGACGCTTGCCATGATCGGTCATGCCAGTGCCGGCGACCTGGCTTGGCTGGCTACCACCAGCACGACGGTGCATGTGATCGCCATGTCGGTGTGGATCGGTGGTCTGGTGATGATTGCCGGTTTCCTGGTGCGCCGCGCATCGGCCACCGAGCTGGCGGAGGTCCTTCCCCGGTGGTCGAAGATCGCGGTTGTGGCCGTTGCCGCCGTGATGGTCAGCGGGGTCTTCCAGGGCTGGCGTGAGGTCGGCCCGCCACGGGCCCTGATTGATACCAGCTATGGTCGACTGCTGGTGTACAAGGTGTGGCTGGTCCTTGGAATGATCGCTCTCGGCGCTCTGGCGCGGCAGTGGGTCCGCCGGCAGTACAGAACGAACAGAGATCAGCCGGCCGGCCGGCCGGACCGCTCGCCGGATACCGTTCTGCTTGCCGGGCTGCGGCGGGGTGTCATGGCGGAAATCGTGGCCGGGGCTGTCGTGCTGGGGATCACGGCTGGGTTGGTGAACATGGTACCGGGACGTACCAGCTATTCACCGCCGTTCTCCGACACCACCTTCGCGGGTCCGATGACGGTGAAGGTGCGGGTCTCACCGACGCGGGTGGGCGCCCAGACCCTGGACGTCCACGCCACGGGCCCGAGCGGCAAACCGCAGAAACTGGTGGAGGCCAGTGCGGCGTTGTCGTTGCCGGCCGCCGATCTCGGCCCCTTCACTGTTCCGCTGAGCCTGGCCGCGCCGGGCCATGCGCGGAGCGACGGGATCCGGGCGCCGTTGCCCGGTGAATGGCAACTTCGGCTCACGCTCCGAGTGAACGATTTCGACCAGTACGTGACAACCGTGTTCTACCAGGTCCGATGAAGGACTCGTGAACGATGAAGGGCTCGTGAACGCTGGGCGGCGGTAAGCGCTTCCGCGATAGCTGATCGGAATGGTTCGATTGGCGTGTGATATCAGGGTTATAATGATCGGTCAGGCAACCCATGGTAGAGCGGCAAAGGCCTGCGAGGGAAGCTCAGAAGGAGTCCATCCATGCCGACCGCCACCGCTGACAAGTCCCATAGCTTCGATGTTTTCCAGCACTACGAGCGCCTCCAGTGGAAGGTTTCCGACCTCGGGCTGGAAAACGTCCGGCGTGACCTCGTTCATCCCGTTTACATCTCGCTTGTCAAGGGCGTTGTCATGGGCGAGGCGACGTCTCTCCCCGGGCTGCACGGTTTTCTCAAGGAGTCATGATGACACCCTCCCGCGCCGAGATTGTCAGTACTGTCACCGCCATCCTTGCTCGCGAGCTCGGGATGCCAGCCGACGCGCTCACTCCCGACCTCGACCTGCGGGCCGTCGAAGGCGCGGACTCGGTGAAGGTCCTGGTCATGATCTCCCGCATAGAGCGCACGTACGATATCGAGATCGAGGATGAGGACGTCTTCACCCTGAGCTCCATCAACGACGTCGTCCGTATCGTGCTTGCGGCGCTCGAGACGGCGGCGGTCTGACAACAGGAGAATCATCGTGACCGTATCGAACACCGTTATATCATATACCTCTGCTCCGGAAGCGGGGCAACGCCGCCCTGCCCGGTCCGACGGCCCTTTTGCCCGTCCGGTGCTGCCGCCGCTGCTGCCCGCCTCCGACCTGGCGGCGGCGGTCACCGCGTTTCATTCTGCCGGGTCCGCCGCCCGCCGGTGGGACGTCGAATCGGCCTTCCGGTGGGACGAGGCCGAGGCCGACCGGCTCACCGAAGGCCATCGCTCAGCGGTCCGCTTCATCACCCTGATCGAGGACCATCTCCCCGGCTATTTCGGCCTCTACGAGCGTGCGTTCCCGCTCAACTCCGACGTTGACCTGGAAACCTTTATCCATAACCGTGAGCTCTACCATTTCACGGTACGGTGGGCCCAGGAAGAGGACAGCCACGCCCGGGCCCTGTTCCGCTACCAGGTCGCCGCCGGTATCGCCGAACCGGAGGAACTGCGTCGGGAACTGGCGGCCGAGGGCCGCAAGAAATTCGATCTGCCACTTGACCACGCGGTCTCGTTGTTCGCCTACGCACTCGTGCAGGAGAAGGCGACGCAGCTCTATTATCAGCAGCTACGCACCGTGGCCGGCAATCCGGTCCTGGCCGACGTCCTCACCCGACTCGCCCGCGACGAGTCGCGCCACTTCGCGTTCATGGCGGATGTGGTCGAGCGGTACCTGCGCCGGGAGGGCGACGCCGTGGTGGAGCCAATCCGCGAGGTCATTGCGACCTTCCGGATGCCACTGGCCGACACCATCCGCGGCTACTGGCGATGGGCACTGCGGATCAGGGAAGTCGCCCACTACGACCACACGGACGCCTACGCTCACCTCATCCGGGTCGTGAACCGCGCCGTCGACGCCCGGTCCGACCGGGTGAATGAACTGATCACCTTTATCGACGCATGCCGGACCGCCCCCGTCCCGGCCTGAGCCTGGTCGGGTGGCCTT
>NZ_CDWRCK010000199.1:4919-8159 GCF_977927595.1 Frankia sp. CcWB3 | reverse complement strand
GGCGACCGGGGTGCTCACACCCCCGCCGATCGTCGCCCGGCTCGCCGACTGGGGCGGTGAGATCCGGCGGTTCAACCAGGCGTTCGTGGCCCGGACGCCGGCCGGCGCCGACGAGGCGGCCCTACGGGCCGCGCTCGGCGCGCTGGTCGCGCACCACGACGCCCTGCGGGCCCGGCTGCTGCGGCCCGCGCCGAGCGTGTGGCTGCTCCAGATCGACCCGGCCGGCGACGGCCCGACCGACCCCGAGCTCCTGACCCGGATCGATGTCGCCGGGCTCGGCCCGGCCGCGCTGCGCGCGATGATCGCCGCCGCCTCCGGTTCGGCCGCCGGGCGCCTCGACCCCGACACCGGGACGACGTTGCGCGCGGTCTGGCTCGACGCCGGTCCCAGCGAACCGGGCCGGCTGGTGATGGTGGCCCACCACCTCGTCGTGGACGGCGTGTCCTGGCGTATCCTGCTGGCCGACCTCGAGGCGGCCTACGCGGCGGCCCGGGCTGGCCGGCGGCCGGCGCTCGAGCCGGTCGGCACCTCACTGCGCGCCTTCAGCCAGGTGGTCGCCGAACACGCGACCGCCCCGGCCCGCCTCGGCGAGCTGGCCTACTGGCTGGAGACGCTCGCCCCGGGCGCGCGTCCCTTCCCCGAGCCGCCCGGACCGGTCGCCGAAGCCGCCGGGCCCCCGCTCGGCCCAGCGGCCGTCGGCACTGTGGCCGACACCGGGCGACTGGTCGTCGAGCTGCCGGCGGCGGCCACGACCGCCCTGCTCACCGGCGTCCCGGCGGCGACCGGCGCCGAGGTCACCGACGTCCTGCTGGCCGGCTTGCGCATGGCGATCCGGCCCGCCCCGGCGGACGGCGACGGCGACCTCCTGGTCGATCTCGAGCGCCACGGCCGCGAGGAGATCGCCCCCGGACTGGACCTCGCCCGCACCGTCGGCTGGTTCACCAGCATCGCGCCGGTCCGGCTCGCGCCGCCCCGGGCCGGCGCCGGCGCGACGCTGACCGAGGTGACGGCCCGCCTGCGGGCCACGCCCGAGCGCGGCATCGGCTTCGGCCTGCTCCGCTACGCCAACCCGCTCGCCGGCCCGGCCCTGGCCCGGGCCGGACAGCCCCAGGTGCTGTTCAACTACCTCGGTCGCTTCGGCGCCGACCGCCGGGCCGACTGGGGGCCGGCCGAGGAGTTCGACGCGCTGGCCGCCGAGCCCGACCCCGGCCTGGGCGTCGGTTATCCACTGACCATCGATGTGGTCAGCGTCGAGACCGCCCAGACGTCCTCGGCCGGCGCCGGGCCGGTGCTGCGCGCGACGCTCACCTACCTGACCACCGTGCTGGCGGCGGACGAGGCCGCGCGCATCGCCGACGGCTTCCTCGACGCGCTGGGGGAGCTGGCCTCGCTGGCGCCGGCCGGCGGTCCCGGTCTCGGTCCCGGTTCCGGCCCCGCCGCGCTCGGCCAGCCGGTCGAGCTCATCGCGCTCCCGCCGGCCGAGGCGGACCGGATCGCGCGTACCTTCCCGGCGCCGGTCGAGGACGTCTGGCCGCTCTCGCCGCTCCAGGATGGCCTGTACTTCCACTCGGCGCTCGACGCGACCAGCGACGCCTACACCGCCCAGTTCTCGTTGGACTTCGACCATCGGCTCGACGCCGGCCGGCTGCGCCGGGCCTGCGCGACCTTCATGGCCCGCAACCCGACCCTGCGCGCCGGCTTCCTCAGCGACGGCCTGTCCCGCCCGGCGCAGGTCATCGCGCGCGACCTGCCCGCCCCGGTCGAGGAGATCGATCTGTCCGGACTGGCCGAGCCCGAGCGGTCGGCGGCGGCCGAGCGGATCGCCGCCGCCGACCGGGCCCGCCCGTTCGACGTGGCGCGGCCGCCACTGTTCCGGCTGATCCTGATCCACCTGGCCGAGGGGCGGTCCCGGCTGGTGATCAACCGCCAGGTGCTGCTGTGGGACGGCTGGTCGGGCGCGCTCGTCGTCGAGGGCCTGCTCGAGCTGTACGCCGCCGGGGGCGGCGAGCCGGGGACTGAGTGGGCGGAAGAGCCGGCGTCGACCCCGCCCGCGTCGCGCGGTTCGTACCGCGACTACCTGCTTTGGCTGCGCGAGCGGGACACCGCCGCCGCCGAGCGGGCCTGGCGCTCGGCCCTGGCCGACCTGGCGGGCCCGACGCTGGTGGTGCCGGCGGCGCGGGGCTTGCCGCCGGTCGCCCCGGCCCGGATCACGGCCGAGCTGCCGGCGGCGACGGCGGCCGCCGCGCGGGCCGCCGCCCGCGCCCACGGCGTCACCCTGAACACGATCTTCAACGCGGCGCTCGCGATGGTGCTGGCGGCGACGACCGGTACGGACGACGTCGTGTTCGGCACGACCGTCGCCGGCCGCCCGACCGAGCTCGACGGCATCGACGAGGTCGTCGGGCTGTTCCTGAACACCGTCCCGGTCCGGGTCCGGCTCGATCCGCGCGAGACCGTCGGCGACCTGCTGCGGCGGGTCGCCGAGGCGCGGCTCGACCTGCTCGACCATGAGTATCTGGGCCTCGGTGACATCCAGCGGGCCAGCGGCCACCCGGTGCTGTTCGACACGCTCTACGTCCTGCAGAACTTCATCGACGAGGTGGCGAACGAGGCGACCAGCGCCCGCCACGGGATCATCGGCGGCAGCAGCCTCGACCACACCCACTACCCGCTGACGTTCGTGCTGTTCCCCGGGGCCCGGATCACTGCGCGGCTGGAATACCGGGCGGACGTGGTCGCGGCGGAGCGGGCCGAGGCGCTGTTCTCCCGTCTCCTGGCCATGGTCGGCTCGCTGGCCGGTCACCTCGACGCGCCGGTGGGCTCCCTCGACCCGCTGCTGCCGGCCGAGCGGGCCCGGCTGGACCAGGTCTCGGCCCCGGCGCTGCCGATCGGCACGGACACCGTCGCCGACCTGCTCGCCGCGCGGGCCGCGCGGACCGGCGAGGCGGTCGCGCTGGTCCGCGGCGAGCAGCGGCTGACCTACCGCGACCTGGACGAGCGGGTGAACCGGCTGGCGCGGCTACTGATCGCGCACGGCGCCGGCCCGGAGACGGTGGTGGCGCTCGGGCTCGGCCGGACGGTCGACATGGTTGTCGCCCTGTTCGCCGTCCTGCGCACCGGCGCCGCCTACCTGCCGCTCGAGCTGGACCATCCGCCGGCGCGCCTGATGGAGATGGTGGCCGACGGGCGAGCCGCGCTGCTGGTCACGACCCGGGCCACCGGCCGCTACCTGGCCGGCGG
>NZ_CDWRCK010000199.1:0-4621 GCF_977927595.1 Frankia sp. CcWB3 | reverse complement strand
CCCGGACGCCCCCAGCCCGTCGGACGCCGCCGGCGCGTCTGGCGGCCCGAGCTGGCTCGCGTTGGACGAGCGGGCCGTCGCCGCCGAGCTGGCCGCCACCCCGGCCGGCCCGCTGACGGGCGCGGAGCTCGGCGCCTTCGCCCGCGACCGCGCGGACCGGCTCGACCACCCGGCCTACGTCATCTACACGTCCGGTTCGACCGGCCGGCCCAAGGGCGTCGTCACGCCCTACCGCGGGCTGACGAATATGTGGCTCAACCACCGGGACGAGATCTTCACCCCGACGGTGGCGGCGGCCGGCGGGCGGCGCCTGCGGATCGCGCACACCGTCTCCTTCGCCTTCGACATGTCGTGGGAGGAGCTGCTCTGGCTCGTCGAGGGCCACGAGGTGCACATCTGTGACGAGAACCTGCGCCGGGACGCCGAGGGGCTGGTCGCCTACTGCGACCGCCACCGGATCGACGTCGTCAACGTCGCCCCGACCTACGCGGCCCACCTGTTCGAAGCCGGCCTGCTGGAGCGGACCGGCTCGGCCAGCGAGGCCGGGCCGGCCACCGGCGGCGACCCCGCGGACGGGCACCGGCCGGCCCTGGTCATGCTGGGCGGGGAAGCCGTGCCCGGCTCCGTCTGGACCCGGCTGCGGACCACCGACGGGACGGCCGGCTACAACCTGTACGGGCCGACCGAGTACACGATCAACACCCTCGGGGCCGCGACGGCCGACAGCCCGACGCCGACCGTCGGGCGGCCGATCCGCAACACCTCCGTCTACGTGCTCGACCGCTGGCTGCGCCCGGCCCCGGACGGCGTCGCCGGCGAGCTGTACATAGCTGGCGACGGCCTGGCTCGGGGCTACCTCGACCAGCCCGGCCTGACCGCGGCCCGCTTCGTGGCCGACCCGGTCCGGCCGGGCGGGCGGATGTACCGCACCGGCGATCTGGTGGCCCGCCGCCCCGACGGCAACCTCGACTTCCTCGGCCGCACCGACGACCAGGTGAAGATCCGCGGCCACCGGATCGAGCTCGGCGAGGTCACCGCCGCCCTCGACGGCCACGAGGCGGTCAGCCAGTCCGCCGTGATCGCGGCGGCCGACCCGGCGACGCCGGGCGCGAAGCGCCTCGTCGCCTACGTCGTGCCGGCCGAGCCCTCGCCCGCCGAGGCGGCCGCGATCGAGGCCGACCAGGTCGGCGAGTGGCGTCAGATCTACAGCGACGAGTACGAGCGGATCCCGACCGCCGCGCTCGTCGAGGACTTCGCCGGCTGGGATTCCAGCTACGACGGGCAGCCGATCCCGTTCGAGCACATGCGGGAGTGGCGGGCGGCCACCCTCGACCGCATCCGGGCACTCGCGCCCCGGCGGGTGCTGGAGATCGGCGTCGGCACCGGCCTGCTGCTCGGCCCGCTCGCGCCCGAGTGCAAGGCGTACTGGGGCACGGACTTCGCCGCCCCCGTCATCGCGAAGCTGCGGGCCGAGCTGGCCACCGACCCGGACCGCTTCGGGCGGGTCGAGCTGCGCCACCAAGCGGCCCACCTGACCGAGGGGCTGCCCACCGGCTTCTTCGACACGGTCGTCGTCAACTCGGTGATCCAGTACTTCCCGAGCGCCGGCTACCTGGCCTCGGTGCTGCGGGGCGCGCTCGACCTGCTGGCCCCGGGCGGCTCGCTGTTCGTCGGCGACGTCCGGGACCTGGGCCGGTTGCGCGCCTTCCACAGCGCGGTCGAGCTGGCCCGCCCCGGCCCGCGGCCCGGGCCCGACCCGGCTCGGCTCGCGGCCGCCGTCGACCGGCGCCTCCTGCTGGAGAAGGAGCTGGTGGTCTCGCCGGCGTTCTTCCTGGACCTGGCGGCCCAGGCCGATCTCGAGGTGTCGGTCCGGGTCAAGCGGGGGCGCCACCGCGACGAGCTGACCCGGCACCGCTACGACGTGGTGCTGCGCCGACCCGCCCCGGTCGACGGCGCCCGGGCGGTGGAGCCGCTCACCCCGGCCTGGGACGTTCTGGCCTGGGACGTCGACGTGGACAGCGTGGAGGCACTCGGCGCGCTGCTCCGGGGCCGCCTGCCGGAGCGGGTCCGTCTGACCGCGATCCCGGACGCCCGGATCGCCGCCGAACTCGCCGCGGCCGGGCTTTGCACTGAGGCTGGGCTTTGCGCTGAGGCCGGCGAGGCGGCCGCCGTCGACCCCCACGATGTATACGCGCTGGCCGATGCCCTGGGCTACGAGGCGGCCCTCGCGCCGCGACCCGGCGACCCCGGCCGGCTCGACGCCGTCTTCGTGCGCGGCTCGGGCCGCCCCGCCCTCCCGGTCACCCGGCCGGCGGCCGACCCGGCCGCCCGGCCCGGCCCGGCCACGGCGCGCACGAACGACCCGACAGCCGCCCGCGCCGCCGGCGCGCTTGTCGCCCGCCTGCGCTCCGACCTGGCCGCCGCCCTGCCGGACTACCTGGTCCCGTCGGCGTTCGTGCCGCTGCCGGCCATCCCCCGCAACGCCAACGGCAAGCTCGACGTCGCCGCCCTGCCACCAGCCGAGCCGGTGGCGGCGGCGAGCTCCGGCCGGCCGCCGGCCACGGCGCTGGAGCGCACCCTGGCCGAGCTGTTCGCCGACGTCCTCGGCCTGCCCGAGGTCGGGGTGGAGGACGACTTCTTCGCCCTGGGCGGCCACTCCCTGCTCGCGACCCGGGTGGTCAGCCGGGCCCGGGTCGCGCTCGAGGTCGATCTGGCCATCCGTGACCTGTTCGAGGCACCGACGGTGGTGGCGCTGGCGGCGAAGGCAGCGGGCCGGGCCGAGACCGGGCGCCCGCCGCTGGTCGCGGGGGAGCGGCCCGAGCGGATCCCGCTCTCGCCGGCGCAGCGTCGCCTGTGGCTCGTCGAGGCGCTGGCCGGCGGGAGCGACGCCTACAACTACCCGCTCGCGTTCCGGACCGGCGCCCGCCTCGACGTCGACGCGCTGCGCGCCGCCGTCACCGACCTCCTCGGCCGGCACGAGGCCCTGCGCACGGTCGTCGCCGCGGTCGACGGCCAGCCCTACCAGCGGATCCTCGACCCGGTCGCCGCGACCCCCGCCATCGACGTCGTCGAGTGCGGCCCCGACGAGGTGACCGGCCGGATCACCCGGGCGGCGGCCCAGCCGTTCGACCTGGCCGCCGAGGCGCCGCTACGGCTGACCGTGCTGCGCGGCCCGGACGACGACGTGCTGGTCGTCGTCCTGCACCACATCGCGACCGACGAGTGGTCTGACCGGCCGTTCCTGCTCGACCTGGACGCGGCCTACGCCGCCCGGCGGGCCGGGCGCGCGCCGGACTGGGCGCCGTTGCCGGTCCAGTACGCCGACTACACGCTCTGGCAACGCGACCTGCTCGGCGATCCGGGCGTCGACGGCAGCCTGGCCGCCCGGCAGCTCGACTTCTGGCTGGCCGCCCTGCGGGGCCTGCCGGAGGAGATCCCGCTGCCGCTGGACCGGCCGCGCCCGGCCGTACGCGACGGCGCGTCGGGGCGGGCTGCCCGGGTCCTGCGCGGCCCGGTCGCGATCGGGCTGCGGGCGCTGTGCGCGGCGACCGGGACGAGCATGTCGATGCTCGCCCACGCGGCCATCGCGACCCTGTTGCACCGGCTGGGCTCCGGCGACGACATCCCGATCGGCGTACCCGTCTCCGGCCGGGCCGACGCCGCGCTCGACCCGCTCGTCGGCTTCTTCGTCAACACGCTGGTGATCCGGTCCGACCTGACCGGCGACCCGACCTTCCGGGATCTGCTGGGCCGGGCCCGCCGGACCGACCTGGCCGCCTTCGACCACCAGGACCTCCCGTTCGAGGACGTGGTCGCGGCGGTCAACCCGCGCCGGACACCGGGGATCAACCCGCTGTTCCAGGTGATGGCCGGCTACCATCACCTGGCCGACGACGGCCGGGAGCTGCTCGGCGGGCCGGTGACCTGGATCAACCCCGAGGCCGGGACGGCCAAGTTCGACCTGGACGTGACGTTCGTCGACCGGGCCGTCCGCAACGAGATCACCGTGCTGGTCGACTTCGCCACCGATGTCATCGAGCCGGCCGGCGGCGCCCGGCTGGCCGACCGGCTGCTCCGCCTGCTGGCCGAGATCGTCCGTGACCCCGACAGACCGGTCAGCCGGCTGGAGATCGCCGACGAGGAGGAGCGGGCGGCCGCCCTGCGCTGCGCCGCCGGCCCGGAGCGGGCGCTGCCCGGTGACCCCGGTGACCCCGGTGACCCCGGTGACCCCGGTGACGCCGCCGGTCCCGGCGGCGCCGGGACGACCGTGCCGGACCTGCTCACCCGGGCCGTGGCCGCCCATCCCGACCGGGTCGCGCTGGTCACCGCCGAGAGCCGGACGACGTTCGCCGAGCTGGCGACCCAGGTCGGCCGGATCGCGGGCCGGCTTTCCCGGCTGGGCACCCCTCCGGAGGCGGTGGTGGCGCTCGCGCTGCCCCGCGCGCTGACGGTCCCGGCGATCTTCGGTGTGTTGGCGGCGGGCGCGAGCTACCTGCCGATCGACGTCGAGCAGCCGGCGGAGCGGCTGGCGTTCCTGCTGGCCGACGCGGCACCGAGCGTCGTCCTCACCACCCGGGCCTTGGCCGACCGGCTGCCGGCCGTCGCCGCTCCTGTCCTATCG
>NZ_CDWRCK010000198.1:2002-8626 GCF_977927595.1 Frankia sp. CcWB3 | reverse complement strand
ATCCAGTTCCGGATGGTCGAGGCTGACGGCGACCGCGTCCGGCTCGTCCGACAGGGCCGGTCCGACGACGTACAGCCGCGGGTCCTGGGCGGCCATCCCGTTGAGGATGGCCGTGGTGGTCGTGACGGCGTCGACCTCCCTGGCTTGGAGCAGCACGAGGCAGTCGGCGATGTTCGGCACGGTGCGCAGCACCGGGCGCGACGGCGCCCGCCGGACGGTCGCCGTCGAGGTGGCGCCGGCCGCCGTGCAGACCCGTCGCCCACCGAGATCGTCCATCCCCTGGTACGGCGAGTCGCGGGGGACCAGGACCCGTTGCGTCTCGTTGTAGTAGACGACGGAGAAGTCCACCAGCGCGCGCCGCTCGCAGTTCGTCGTCATGGTCGCCACGACGACGTCGACAGCGCCGTCGCGCAGGACCGGGATGCGCTCGGCGTAGGTGACCGCGCGGAACCGCACGCGTCCGTCTACGCCGAAGATCCTCCGGCCGATCAGGTTGGCGATCTCCACGTCGAAGCCCGCGAACTGGCCGGTGAACGGGCTGATCGACCCGAAGGGCGGGACGTCGGCCAGCATCCCGGCGGTGAGGTAGCCGCGGCGTTCGATCGTCTCCAGGACGGTGCCCGTGGGCATCGCGCCCGGCGGGGGCAGCCGGTCCGGCGGGCGCCAGCTGGCCTGCGGATTGTCGCAGGTGGGTGTCGGTGTCACGGCTGCGGCGGCGGGCGTGAGGGCGGCGGGCCGCGGGGGCGTCGGCGTCGCGGGGTCCAGGGGTCGGGCCTGGGCCGGCAGCGAACTGTCGACCGTGCCGCAGGCGGTGACGCCGACCGCCAGGGCGACGGTAATCAGTACCGTCACCGCTCGCGTCACCGCGAACCGGATGATCATCATTGGCTCACCGGTAGTCGTTGATTCTCAGCTGGATGCCGACGAAGGCCAGGGCCGCGGCGAGCCCGAGCGCCACGGTGGCGCCGAGCGGCAGGCGGCTCAGCGCCTCGCCGGCGGCGGACAGGCGCGCTTCGAAGCGGGTACGGCTGGTCGTGAACACCGCTTCCGAGGCGTCGTCGAACCGGGTGAAGGAGGTCGTGCCCTCGCCGAGCGCCACGGCCACCGCCTGCTGGAACCCGCCGACATCGGACACCAGGTTACCGACCCGCAGGCTTGTCGCCTGGTACCCGCGCCAGGCCGGTTCCAGGGCGGCGCGGGCCGGGCCGTCCGGGCCGCGCAGGGCCACCGTCGCCGGCAGAACCCCGGTCCCGGTCCGTCGCCCCCTGCCGTCGTAGCCCAGCCGGGCGGCCGCGGCGCGGGCGTCCTCGCCGAGTTCCACGCTGTTGCCGTGGGCGACCAGCGACAGGCTTTCGTCGCCCCACGCCCGTAATGCCAGCACCCGGGCCTGCGCGGTCAGCGTCATCGGGACGTACCCGTGGTCCCGGCTCTCGACGAGACGGCCGCGTTCCACGCCGAACGCGGTCAGCGTCAACCCGAGGATGATTGCGGTGAGCGCCGTGGCGGCGAGCAGCGGCGGATTGAGGATCCGGTGGGTGCGCCGGAACAGCCGCACCTGCAGCGCGACGAGCCCGGCGAGCGTCGCGGCACCGACGGCGCCGACCAGGAGCACCTGGTGCCAGGAGCTCGCCCGCCGGTAGCCGTGGTCGATGTCGGTGGCGCCGGTGGCGGCCAGCGCGTCGGCGGCGGGCAGGATGGTGTCCCGCATCAGCGCGGACGCCTGCCGCAGGTAGGCCCCGCCGACGGCGAGGCCGAGCCGGTTGTTCGCCCGGGCCCGTTCGACCAGGCCGGTGTAGACGGGCAGTTGCGCGGAGAGCACGGCCAGGGGCTGGCGTGGACTGCCAGCGCGGGCGAGATCGACGACGCGGTCGCTCGCCGCGGCGATGCTGCGCGCGTAGGCGGGACGCTGCCCCGGTGGTTCGACGCCGCCGGCGAGGAAGGCACGGGCCGCCGTGGCATCCGCCGCGGAGAGCTCGGCGCGCAGGCTCTGGGCGGCGATGAAGGACGCGCCGCTGTCCTTGGCCAGGGTGTCGATCGCGTGCCGGCGGGTCTGCGTGGCGCCGAGGACGGTGGCCCACAGTGCGACGAGCGCGAGGACCACGAGCACGGACAGCAGGCGCAGCCGGCCCGGCGGGGTCGCCGCCCGGCGCCGTACCCCCGTAGCCACCGCGGTCATGGCTGGTGAGCGTATGGCCTACGGAACCGCCGGGTGGCCCACTGTCACCTTGGCGTCACCCCGGCTGGTACCTCGTGCTGGCGCTGTGGCGGTGGGTCAGCCGGCCGTGGGGTCAGCCGGCCGTGGGATCAGAGGTCCGGGTCGATCATGATCCGGTTCTCGACGTGGCTGACCCCGCCCCGGGTAGCCGCCACGGGCTCAGCCGAGCCGCCGGGAGGATGCGGCCGGCACCGGTTCCGGTTCGGCGGCCGTCGGCCGGTGCGCGGAGTGCTCCACCCAGGCGGCCCCGGCGGTCGTGGTGGGATGACCAAGCAGGTAACCTTGGCCGTAGGGGATTCCGGCCGCCATCGCCGTGTCGAGCTCCATCGGGGTCTCGATGCCCTCGGCGATGACGCAGCCGCCGATCTCGCCGGCGACCTGCACCAGTCCCGTCGCGATGGCGCGCCTGGCCGGATCGGTGTCGATTCCGTGGGTGAGGACCCGATCCAGTTTGATGATCTCCGGGCGCAGGTGGATGAGCTGTTCCAGGCCCGCGTAGCCGGTGCCGACGTCGTCGATCGCGATGCGGACTCCGCGGCGGCGCAGCATGCTGATGGCGGCCAGTAGCTCCGAGTCGTCGCCGATGTGCTCGTGCTCGGTGATCTCCACGATGAGGCGATCGGCCCCCTGATCGGGAAGGATGTCGATCAGGCCGGAGGTGATGGTGGACGGCGAGGCGTTGACGGCGAGGGTGAGGTCGGACGGGAGCGTCGGCAGGACGGTCAGCGCGTGGCGGATCGCCATGAGTTCCAGCTCGATGCTCAGGCCGACGGTCGCGGCGTCATTATACCATTGCTGCGCACCGCCGGTCGTGTGGGGGAAGCGGGACAGCGCCTCGACCCCGACGATCCGTTCGTCTGCGAGCCTGAAGATCGGCTGAAAGATCATCTTTGGGCCGCCCGCGTCGATGAGGTCGCTCACTTCCTGCCAGATGCGGCGTCGCTGTTCCCACAGGCGGTGCAGGTCGAGGACCGCGTCACTCAGGAAGGCCGCCAACAGGTGCAGGAAGTGCACGTCGCGGTCGCGTGGCTGAGGGAGCGCGTCGTGGGCGAAGCAGCCGACTATGCCGTACACCTCGCCGTCGTTGTCGGCGACCGGCGCCGCGGCGTACGCGCCGACTCCCAGCTCGCGGACGAGGCCCGCGCCCGCGGTGCGTGGATCGGTGCGCGTGTCCGCGACGATCACCGGTATCTCGCCGGACAGCACCCGCCCGAGCAGGGTGTGCTTGCGGCGGATCGTCGAACCCGGCGCCAGCCTGAACCCCCGTGCGTCCCCGCTGAGAACCTGCAGGACAAGCAGATCCCCGTCGATCCGGGCCAGCCCCGCGACGTCTATCCGCAGATGTCGGCGCAGGATCTCGAGTAGATCCGTCACTACCGTGTCCGGCTGCGTGACGCCTGCCAGCGGGCCCAACGTCGACAGCGCATCCGCCATCCGGACCACCTCCATGTTCGGCATGCCCGAAACCACCTGCTGTCATGCCGGGCCGGAGCGCGGGCATGCCGGTGAGCACGGTGACACGTGAATACGGTAAGCACGGTGAGCACGAAGGCAGGCGCCGTGGCGGGCCGGAACATCGTGGAGCTCACCGGGCTGTCCATCGCCTACACACGTCGGGGCGGACGACTCCGGCGGTGGAGGACGATTTCGGCGGTGGAGGACGTCGACTTCACGATCGCCCCGGGACAGACCGTCGCCGTCGTCGGCGAGTCCGGCTCGGGCAAGACCATCGCGATGGGCCTGGGGAAGCCGACCAGCGGCCGGATCCACCTCGACGAGCAGGACATCACCTCCGCCGGCTGGTCGCAGCTGCGGCCGCTGCGGCGGCGGTTCCAGTTCGTCCACCAGAACCCGTTCTCCTCGCTGGACCCGCGGTCCACCGTCGGGGAGAGCATCGCCGAGCCGCTGGTCTCCTTCCGCGTCGGCGACCGGGCCAGCCGCGCCGCCCGGGCGCGCGAGCTGCTCGACCAGCTCGCCCACGAGGTCGCGGTGCTGCGCGCTGGCCGCATCGTCGAGAATGGTCCGGCGGCCGACGTCCTCACCGCGCCGACGCAAGACCACACCCGCGAGCTGCTTGGCGCGATCCCCGGGCAACGGTTCGCGGCCGCGCCCGCCGCCGCACCAAGGAAAGGACGCACGATGAGTCGCAGGTACATCGTCATCGGAGCCGGGGCCGTCGGCGCGACCGTCGCCGTGGAGCTGCGGCTCGCCGGGATCGACGTCGTCGTCGTGGCCCGGGGCGCGAACCTCGCGGCGCTGCGGGCGGGCGGGCTGCGCTACATCCGACCGCCGGCCACGCCCGGCGGTGAGCCCGACGAGCGGCGGATCCCTCTCGACGTTGTCGGCGGCCCGGACGAGGTCGACCTGCGTGGTGACGACGTGCTCGTCCTCGCCACCAAGTCGCAGGACTCCGAGGCGCTGCTCGCACAGTGGGCGTGGCGGCCGGTCGACGCCGACGCCGACGGCACGCGGCGCACGGCGGCGGAGGCGCTGCCCGTCGTGCTGCTTCAGAACGGGATCGAGAACGCCCGCACGGCGTTGCGCCGGTTCGCCACGGTGATCGACGCGGTCGTCCTCAGCCCCTCCTCGCACGTGCGACCCGGCGAGGTCGTGTCCCCGGCGGCCCCGCTCGCGGCGGCCTTCTACCTGGGCCGCGCCCCTCGTGGCGCCGTCGACGACCCGACCGCCGAGGCCGTCGCGGCCGACCTGCGCCGAGCCTCGTTCGCCGTCGCGGTTGTCGCGGACATCGACCGACGAAAGGCCGGCAAGCTGCTGGGCAACCTGGCCTATAACCTCGACGCGATCTATGCCCCGAGCGAGCTGCGCGACGCGGCGGCTGCCGCGCTGGTCGAGGAGGCGCGGCGGGTGTTCGCCGCGGCCGGCGTGGAGACCGCCGGCGTCCGTCCGGACGACGGGCTCGACCTGTCCGGCCTCGTTCTGCACGAGATCCCCGGCTTCTCCCGGGAGGGCAGCTCCACCTGGCAGAGCCTGGCGCGGGGCGGGTCGGTCGAGTCGGACTTCCTCAACGGCGAGATCGTGCTGCTGGCCCGCCTGCACGGGCTGGCGGCACCGGTCAACGCCGGGGTGCAGCGGCGGATCGCCACCGCGGCGCGCACCGGCATACCGCCGGGCGGATTCGACCAGGCCGACCTCGCCGCCCTGCTGGCCTCGGCACCTGCCGGCGTGGCCTCGGCACCTGCCGGTGTGGTCCCCTACGCCGACGTGGCCCCGGATGCCGGCGGGACGCGTGCCGGCGCGGCGCTCGGGGAGGTCCTCGTCGACGTGAGGCGTCTGCACGACGAGCTGCTCTCGCCCGGCCCACCGCTGCTGCTCGACGTCCGCTGGGCGCTGGGTGACCCGCACGGGCACGATCACTACCGCGAGGGCCACCTGCCGGGCGCGGTCTACGTCGACCTGGACACCGAGCTCGCCGCCGCACCGGGCGGGACCGCCGGGCGGCATCCGCTGCCCGAGCTCGCCGACCTCCAGCAGGCCGCCCGGCGCTGGGGACTGACCGCCGGGCGTGCGGTCGTGGTCTACGACGCGGTCGGCGGGCTGTCCGCAGCCCGGGCCTGGTGGCTGCTGCGCTGGGCGGGCGTCGCCGACGTCCGCATCCTCGACGGGGCACTCGCGGCCTGGCGGGACGCCGGGTTCCCGCTCGAGACCGGGGAGATCATCTCGGCGCCCAGCGACATCGTCCTGCACGCCGGTCAGCTGCCGGTGCTCGACGCGGACGGCGCCGCCCGGGTGGCCCGCGAGGGTGTCCTCCTCGACGCCCGCGCGGCCGAGCGGTATCGCGGCGAGGTGGAACCGATCGACCCGCGCGCCGGCCATATCCCGGGAGCGGTGAGCGCCGCGACGGGGGAGAACCTCGACGCGAGCGGCCGGTTCCTGCCCCGGGACGAGCTGCGGGCCCGGTTCGCGGCCCTCGGCGTCGGCAGCGGGAACGGGGCCGACGGGAACGGGGCCGACGGGCAGTCGCGGCCGGTCGGGGTGTACTGCGGGTCCGGAGTGACGGCCTCCCACGAGATCGCCGCGCTCGCCGTCGCCGGCATCGACGCCGCCCTGTACCCGGGTTCCTGGTCGGCCTGGTCGTCCGACCCCGACCGGCCCGTCGCCACGGGTCCGCAATGACCCCATCACCGCCGCCGTCACCGCCGTCACCGCGATCGGTGCCGTCAGGAACGCCGCTTCTCGCACGGTGGGCCGGGGCCGGGGCCGGGCGAATTTTGGGGACCTGGGCACGGTTTGCAACCCCTGGACCGTTCCCTGCTCCCCAGAACTCGCCGCGCTCCCCAGAACTCGCCGTCCATGATCGTGTACCGGCTGGCGGGAGTGGAGCGCCGGATGCAGCCGAGAACCCGGGCCCCTGCCGGACTACGGACGGGGACATCATCCCGCCGTCAGGT
>NZ_CDWRCK010000198.1:0-1296 GCF_977927595.1 Frankia sp. CcWB3 | reverse complement strand
ACCCGGACGCCGCCGCTAACGCTCCGCTCTTCCCATCGCTTCCGATGGCGAGAATCGCTACCGATGGTGAGAACAGTCCCAACGGCGAGAACACGAGAACGGGGACAGCCTCGGCCGCTCGCCCCATCATTGTCGATGTGGGCAGTGGGGCCGGGCGTGCTGCCCGCTTCATGACTTCGTCGTCCCGAGGAGAAGACCATCATCAAGGGCACCTTCCGTTCCTTGTCCGTCTACAATTTCCGGCTCTTCGCGGGTGGCCAGGTGTTGTCCGTGACGGGAACCTGGATGATGGTCGTGGCCCAGGACTGGCTCGTCCTTTCGCTGAGCGGCGACTCGGGAACAGCCCTGGGCCTCGTGACCGCCCTGCAGTTCACCCCGATGCTGTTGCTGACCCTCTACGGCGGAAAGCTCGCGGATCGGTACGACAAACGCCGGCTACTGACCGTCGCGAACCTGGCCTCCGGCCTGCTCGCCTTGGCGCTGTCGCTGCTGGTGTTAGCCGGCACGGTCCGGCTGTGGCAGATCTGCCTGTTCGCACTGGGCCTCGGCCTCGTGAACGCCGTCGAGATGCCGACCCGGATGGCCTTCGTGAGCGAACTGGTCGGCGCCGAACTCCTCCCCAACGCGTCGGCGCTGAGCGCGGCGTACTTCAACGTCGCCCGGGTCGTCGGCCCAGCCGTCGCTGGCCCGTTGATCAGCGGCTTCGGCGTCGGCCCGGTCATGATGTTCAACGCCGTGAGCTACCTCGCGACGGTGGTGGGTCTGCGGATGATGCGCCCGGCCGAGATGCACCGCGACGCGCGCCGGGTGACCTCCACCCGGGTCGTCGACGGACTGCGGTACGTGCTCGGCCGGGAGGACCTGGTGCTCGTGCTGGGACTCGTCGCGACGATCGGGCTGTTCGGCCTGAACTTCCAGCTCACCGTGCCCCTGCTCGCCAGGACGGTATTTCACGCCGACGCGGCGGCCTTCGGGCTGCTCACCACCGGGCTCGCCGCCGGATCGCTGCTCGCGGCCCTCGTGACGACCGCTCGCCGCACCCGCCCGTCGGCCGGCACGGTGATCGGATCCGCGCTCGCGTTCGGCCTGCTGGAGACGGTGACCGGCTGGGCGCCCAGCTATGCCATGGCGGTCGTGCTCCTGATCCCTACCGGCTTCGCGACGATCTACTTCGCTCAGGCGGCGAACCACCGCATCCAGCTCGGCAGCGATCCGCAGTACCGAGGCCGGGTGATGGCGATCTATACCCTGATCCTCCAGGGATCGACGCCGCTAGGGTCTGTTTGGGAAGTAGGT
>NZ_CDWRCK010000197.1:0-7951 GCF_977927595.1 Frankia sp. CcWB3 | reverse complement strand
TATCGCAGGTACCAGCGGACAGCGAGGAGGCGCGCTCGCGCGGCACGTGGTTGGTCACGGCGCAGAGCTTGCCTGATCGCGTCGCTGCTTCCTCGGGAGTGCTGACGAATCCGCCGTTGATCTCAACGAATTATCTTTGAGGGATCAACACACTTAGGGGCTGTTGTGCCGCGTGCCTCTCTGGTGGCTCTGAGTGGCGGGGTTAGACTCCGACCGGCGGGCCGTTGCGGGCGAGAGGGGACTGGGATGCCGGCGGATTCTTTTGTTCACCTCCACGTGCACACTGAGTATTCGATGCTGGACGGTGCGGCGAAAACGGGCTTGCTTTTCAAGGAAGCGGCGAAGCTGGGGATGCCGGCCGTCGGGATGACCGACCACGGTAACATGTTCGGCGCCTACGAATTTTATCAGGGTGCGAAGTCCGCGGGTGTCAAGCCGATCATCGGGATTGAGGCGTACCTGGCGCCCGAGTCGCGCCATCACAAGCGGCCTGTCCTGTGGGGTGAGCGTTCGCAGCGCGACGTCGACCCTGCGGGTGAGGGTGGTGACGTGTCCGGTGGCGGCGCCTACACCCACATGACGATGCTCGCGGCCAACGGGGCCGGGCTGCGCAACCTGTTCCGGCTGTCGTCGATCGCGTCGATCGAGGGCTACTACCGCAAGCCGCGGATGGACCACGAGCTGGTCTCCCAGTACTCCGAAGGGATCATCGCGACGACGGGCTGCCCGTCGGGTGAGGTGCAGACTAGGCTTCGTCTGGGCCAGTTCGACAAGGCGCTCACCGCGGCGGCCACCTACCAGGAGGTCTTCGGCACGGACAACTTCTTCCTGGAGTTGATGGATCACGGTTTGCCGATCGAGCGCAGCGTCCGCCAGGGGCTGCTCGACATCGGCGACAAGCTGGGGCTTCGCCCGCTGGCCACGAACGACTCGCACTATGTGACCCAGGATCAGGCGGGAAGCCACGAGGTGCTGCTGTGCGTCGGCACCGGTAAAAAACTCGACGATCCGACCCGTTTCAAATTCGACGGATCGGGATATTACCTCAAGTCTCCGGAGGAAATGCGCAACCTGTGGGACAGTGAGGTCCCCGGGGCCTGCGACAGCTCTCTGCTTATCGCCGAGTGCGTCGAGTCCTACGACGATGTTTTCAAGTTTGTGGACCGGATGCCGCGCTACCCTGTCCCCGAGGGTGAGACGCAGCTGTCCTGGCTGCGCAAGGAGATCGACCGCGGACTGACGTGGCGCTTCCCTGCGGGCGTGCCCGCCGATGTGGTCGAGCGCGTCGACTACGAGGTCGGCGTGATCGACAAGATGGGTTTCCCGGCTTACTTCCTGGTCGTCGCCGACATTTGCAAGTTCGCGAGAGATCGGGGCATCGGGCTGGGTCCGGGGCGTGGATCGGCGACCGGGTCGATGATCGCCTATATCCTGGGTATCACCGAGCTGAACCCGATCGAGCACGCGCTGATCTTCGAGCGGTTCCTCAACCCGGAGCGGATCAGCCCGCCGGATATCGACCTGGACTTCGACGAACGTCGACGCGGTGAGGTGATCCGCTACATCACCGAGCAGTACGGCGAGGACCGCGTCGCGCAGATCAACACCTTCGGCACCATCAAGGCCAAGGCCGCGATCAAGGACTCGTGCCGGGTGCTGGGTTACGACTACGTCCTCGGCGACAAGATCTCAAAGGCGATGCCGCCGGATGTGATGGGCCAGGGCATCCCGCTGGCCGGGATCTTCGACCCGAACCATGAGCGGTACGGTGAGGCCGCCGAGGTCCGGGCCCAGTACGAGACCGACACCAAGGTTCGGAAGGTCATCGACACCGCGCAGGGGCTGGAGGGGCTCACCCGCGGCACTGGTGTCCACGCCGCCGGGGTCATCCTGTGCTCGGAGCCGCTGCTGGATGTCCTGCCGATCCATCGCCGCGACAATGACGGCGCGATCATCACCGGGTTCCCGTTTCCTCAGTGCGAGGAGATGGGCCTGCTCAAGATGGACTGCCTCGGCCTGCGGAACCTCACCGTCATCGGTGACGCGATCGAGGCCGTCAAGCGTAACCGCAACGTCGACATCGACCTGTCCACCCTCCCCCTGGAGGACACGAAGGCCTTCGAGTTGCTCGCCCGCGGCGACACGCTCGGGGTGTTCCAGCTCGACGGCGGACCGATGCGTAACCTGCTGCGCCTGATGGCACCGACGAAGTTCGGCGACATCGCCGCCGTGCTCGCGCTCTACCGGCCCGGCCCGATGGCGGCCAACAGCCACATCGAGTACGCCGACCGCAAGAACGGCCGCAAGGAGATCCTCCCGATCCACCCCGAGCTCGCCGAGGCGCTGGAGCCCATCCTCGGCGAGACCTACCACCTGGTGGTCTACCAGGAGCAGGTCATGGCCATCGCCCGGGAGCTGGCCGGCTACAGCCTCGGCGGCGCCGACCTGCTGCGCCGCGCGATGGGCAAGAAGAAGAAGGAGATCCTGGACAAGGAGTTCGCTCGCTTCTCCGCCGGGATGAGGGAGAAGGGCTACACCGACACGGCGGTCCAGGCGCTGTGGGACGTGCTCGTCCCATTCTCCGGCTACGGGTTCAACAAGTCCCACACCGCCGGGTACGGCGTCGTGTCGTTCTGGACGGCCTACCTCAAGGCCAACTACCCGGCCGAGTTCATGGCGGCGCTGCTGACGTCCGTCGGTGACGACAAGGACAAGATGGCGGTGTACCTGGCCGAGACCCGCCGGATGGGTATCCAGGTCCTGCCCCCCGACGTCAACGAGTCGGATCTGCGGTTCGGTGCGGTCGGTGACTCGATCCGTTTCGGCCTGGGGGCCGTCCGTAATGTTGGGGAGAACGTCGTCGCCTCGATAGTCGCGGCCCGGCGGAGGAAGGGCGCGTATGAGTCGTTCGCTGACTTCCTGCAGAAGGTCGACATCGGGGTGTGCAACAAGCGCACCATCGACTCGCTGATCAAGGCGGGGGCGTTCGACTCGCTGGGCCATCACCGCCGTGTGCTGGTCAATGTGCACGAGAACGCGATCGACGCAGTGATCATCACGAAGCGGGCCGAGGCCATCGGCCAGTTCGACCTGTTCGGCGACGGGGGCGCCGGAGAGGAGGAGAGCCCGGCGCTAGGACTCGACCTGGACCTGTCCGGCCCCGAATGGCCGAAAAAGGAGCTGCTGGCTCAGGAACGCGACATGCTCGGCCTGTACGTGTCCTCGCATCCGCTGGAGGGTGCCGAGCGGGCGCTGGATCGCCACCGCGACACCCGGATCGTCGACCTCGCCGAGGCCAACGACGGGACGACCGTACAGATCGCCGGCATCATCAGCAAGATCGACCGGCGGATCAACAAGAACACCGCCAAGGCGTGGGCGATCGTGACCGTCGAGGATCTCGACGCCTCCGTCGAGGTGCTGTTCTTCCCCCAGTCCTACGAGGTCCATTCGTACGCGCTCGTGACCGACGCGGTCATCTCGGTGCGGGGCAGGATCAACGAGCGGGAGGGGTCGGTCTCGCTGTTCGCCCAGGACCTGACGGTGGTCGATGTCGCGACGCACGTGAACGGGCCGCCTGTCGTCATCACTCTGCCGTCACACAAGATCACACCACCGCTGGTCGATGACCTCAAACTCGTCCTGACGACTCATCCCGGGACAACTCCGGTGCACCTGCGTCTCGAAGGCCCGCAGAACACGCATCTGCTCCTGCTCGAACTCCAGGTGCAGGCGAGTAGTTCGCTACTCGGGGATCTCAAGGCCCTGCTGGGTGCCCGAGCGGTCACCGTATGAGCGACCCGTCGCCGGAGGCGAGACAGCCTGCCGAGGTGGTGCTGTGCTCGACGGATAGTCCGCCGCGTTGCTGACACACTGGGTGGCAACGCTGGCCGTGCCGGCCGTCGACCTCCAGGCGTGGGAAGTCGACTATCAGGCGTGGCTACGAGGCGACCTGTGACACCCGGGCAGGTGCGTGTGGTCCGTCCGGCCAGGTCGGCAGCGTCGGAGCAGGCCGCAGCGGTACCGGCTGGAACATGCCCCCCGCTGCCAGCGGGTGAGCGCCGAGGCCCAACGGTAGATACGCCGTGCCGGAGCGGCGGCCGACTTCCAGGCAGGGGTACGGGTAGGCGATGGACGGGTCGCCCAGGTACAGCGTCTCCAGGTCGACGAGGCCGCCCAGCCGGGCGACGTTGAGCGGCTGCCCGTCGTAGGAGTCGTAGCCGAACCGGGGATGGCTGAGGTCGACGTTGTCAACAGCGACGATCCCGGCCTGGACCGCGGCCAACTCGTCGGCCAGTGGCCAGCGGTCGTACCAGTGGGCATCGAGGTAGACCAGCGGCCGATCGAACCGGCCGGTGAGCGACGCCAGCACAGCCGCGGAGTCGCCGGTCACCACGGTGGTGTTCGGCCGGTCGCGTAGCCGGGTGTGGGCGAATGCGGCGTGCTCCTCGACGACGTCGCAGGTGATGATCGGCAGAGTGGGGTAGAGCCGGGCGAGGTAGTCGGTGGTGTCGCCGAGGAAGCAGCCAGTCTTGATGATGCCGTCACATCCATAGGCGTCGATCAGGTAGTCGACCTGCAGCGCGGTAGTGATGTCGAAGCCGAACGGTCCCCCGCCGTCGGAGAGGCGAGCGCAGCCGGCGCGAAGGGTGGTGTAGAAGGTGTCCAGGAGGCCGATCGACGGCTGGTACATGGCAGCCTTTCACACGCTGTGAGTGTGGCGCAGCCAGCGAGGGGACTCGAACCCCTAACCGCTCGATTACAAGACGAATCACCGCGTATCGGAGCATGCCGGAACGTGCCGCCCCGTGCCGCAAAATCCGAGGTCAGGGCGATTTCCGTGCCGGAACGTGCCGGCCGATGCCGCGCCGTGCCGGAGCATCCGCGCACACAATGCGCACACAGGCCGCCCGGGTGCGGCGCACGACACACCGACATGGCAGACATACATAACTTTCTGGACACAGAGACGCTCCGACTACGGTACGTAGTTGATTGCGGTCTAGTGTGGGACCTGCGCGGAGACTGCGGGCCGGATCGGGGGTAGCAGTACTCAGTGGAGCGGGAGTCGACGGACCCGTACGTGGGTGGTGCTGAGCGATATGACGACGCCCTGTTCGAGGTCGGCTTCCAGCGCAGGCAGATTGGCCAGCAGCAGGGCGGCTTGCGCGTCGGGCTTGAGCTGGTCGCCGGACCGGAGCAGGACCAGCGAGGGAGCGATGCCCCGGCTGAGTGCGAGCAGAGTCGTGAAGTCGCTGTCGGCGGAGATGATCGAACGTCTCTCGGTGACGGCGAACGCGCTGACCTCGGTATCCGGGGAACCGCCAAGCCCGTGCTCGAGGACGTGCGTTGCGTCCATGCCCTTGTCGCGCAGCAGTTCGGCAACCCGCGGTGAGAGGTTCTCGTCGACGAGAAACCTCATGCGGCGATGAACGGACGCTCTTGCGGCATTGTCTCCGCGGCAAACGCGAGAGCAGCGAGCACGTCGTCGCGGGTGAGCGACGGATAGTCGGCGAGCAGTTCCTCGACCGTCGAGCCGGCCGCGAGCTGACCCAGCACCGCGGACACGGTGATCCGGGTACCACGAATCGCCGGCGCACCCGCCATGATCGCGGGATCGGCGGTGATGCGGCTGACGACGGCCATGGCCAGGAGTCTACCGTCGGAGGCGTGTGGCATCGGCGGAGTCCGGCATCGCGGATCCTGATCAGTCATGGCTGAGTGACGGGTCGAGGCCGTGCCTGTCCACCGGTTCCGGCGTCGGAGTTCGCGGGGTTCCGGTTCCCACCCGAGGTGATCGTCCTTACGGTGCGGTGGTACCTGCGGTTCGCCCTGTCGTACCGGGACGTCGAGGAACTGCTCGTCGAACGCGGTCTCGCGGTCGATCACGTCACGATCTACCGGTGGGTGCAGCGCTTCACGCCCTTGCTGGCCGAGGCGGCCCGGCCGTGTCGACACCGACCCGGGAACAGGTGGTTTATCGACGAGACCTACGTCAAGGTCGCCGGCTGGTGGACCTACGTGTACCGGGCGGTTGACCAGCATGGCCAGGTCATCGATGTCCTGGCCAGCACCCGCCGTGACCAGGCCGCTGCCCGGCGCTTCTTCGTTCGGGCACTGGCCCAAGGTCGCCGGCCAGCCGAGGTCACTACCGACAAGGCGTCTGTCTACCCGCGGCTCCTCGATGAGCTGCTTCCCGAGGCCTGCCACATCGACGCCGCCCGGGAGAACAACCGGATCGAGGCCGATCATGGCCGGTTGAAAGCACGGCTCCGGCCGATGCGCGGACTGAAACGGCTGCGTTCGGTCCAAACTGTCAGTGCCGGGCACGCCTTGGTGCAGAACATCCGCCGCGGCTACTACGAACTCGGGATCGACAGCAGCCCGCACCTGCGGCTGGCAGCCGCGTTCACCGAACTCGCCGCAGCAGTCTGATCAGCAGACGCTCCGGTCGCTGGCATGTCCAGCTTCCCCGCAATGCAACAGCGCCCACGGGACCGGCCGATGGTGACGGAATGTAACCGCTTTGGGAGGTGGCATTGCGACCGCGGATCCCGACTCAGGAGCCCGAAGACGACACCCCGTCGATGATCGTTCTGAGCGCGACCCTGCCGAATGCGCACACAATGCGCACACAAACCCATTTCGATCTTGAATAGATGATCTCCGATTTCGCGAAACCGCAGGTCAGAGACCATCTGTCTGGAGCCGGCGAGGGGACTCGAACCCCTAACCGCTCGATTACAAGTCGAGTGCGCTACCAATTGCGCCACGCCGGCGGATGATCTCACGATACCCGACCGCCGCACTGAGACGCTGAGGCCATCGGCCGGTTCGCCGCCGGCCGCGGTTCGCGGGCGCCGCCGGCTCGGCAAGATCAAAAGGGTGCCCGTGGCGTGCTCCCGCCGGTTGCCCGGCTCGAACCCGGCGAGCACCTACAGCCGGTAGACGTGTCGGGACCCGCTCCTCGGCCGTGAAGCGGGCGAGGAGCTCCCGCTCGGCCCGCTCGGGCCTAGTCAGCCCGGTCAGCCCGGTCAGCCCGGTCAGTGCCGCCATCGGGGTACCCCGACCGGCACCGATACCGCCGTCCACATTCTTGCCACCGAAAAATGTGGTGCCGGAACTGGTGAACAAATTTTGTCACAGCGGTTGTCGGGCAGTTCGTGGCGGTACGGTCGATCACGAGGCCAGGCGTGCGGGAACGCCGTAAAGTGTGGTCTCTCGTGAATCGTCTCTAGAATTATCGGACGATGATCCCCACCAAAGAGCCCCACCAAAGGGGACGTAATGAAGTAACAAATACGTGATCGAGAGCATCATCGCAGGTCACAGGCCTGTGGAGGGTTCGAAACGCGCAAGTTATTTCATTTCGACTCCAAAGAGTAATTGACGTTGCTTGCCCGCGAGATAGGTTGTCCAAAATAACGAAGGGCCAACCATGCTGATCGTTGCGTTGACAGGCGTCGCACGTCTGTGTGCCCGCCATCGCTGGATCGCGGTCGGCATGTGGGCGGTGCTCCTCCTGCCTGCGGTGTTCTTCGTGATCGCAGGTCACGCGCAATATAGCCACGATGTGTCGGTTCCCGGTTCCGAGTCGCAGCGGGCAATGAATCTGGCGCGCAAGGTGATTCCAGGCGGCGTCCTGCCGGACACCGAACAGATCGTGCTGCACGCCAGGCGCGGCACGCTGGCGGACCCGCTGGTGCACCAGCAGGTCGAGGAGTTGCTCGCCGACGTCGGGAAGCTGCCGGGGGTACTCACCGTCGCCGACCCGTTCGGACCACTAGGCAGGACGGTGCTGGGTGTGTCACCGGTCAGTGCCGACGGGCGCACGGCGGTGGCTCCGGTAATCATGAAAGCGTCGGCGCTCGAACTCGACCTCGGCGCGATCAGACGGGTCTCGGCCACGGCCCGGTCCTACAGCGGCCCCGAGCTTCAGGTGGGGTTGGGC
>NZ_CDWRCK010000196.1:0-8062 GCF_977927595.1 Frankia sp. CcWB3 | reverse complement strand
GGGGCGCAGGGATTGCCGGGCGGCCGGGCGGTCCCGGTGACTACCGGTCCCCGTGGCGACAGACCGGTCATATCGCCAAGATCCGGTCGTGACGGGTGATCTGTGTCGCTACCGGTAGCTGCTATTGATGTCCGAGAGTTGCGGTACCGCAGCGTTATGCACGTATCGTGACCAACATGCGCCCAGATTCGGCGCAACTCGTACTTGTCACTACGGTCTGTAGTTCGCTACGGTTGCGAGGTATCAACAGCTCCGGGCCGACGCCGAGTTCTGCCCACGGTCCGGAGCTCCCTCCGAGAGACCTTGGGCAGAAGCGGGGGAACCACGTTCCTCCGGGTGGCTCGTTGCGGGCCGCCCTTGGGGTTAAGCCGTTACGCGCACGCCGCGGAAACGGCCGGGCTTCCCGGCCCGAACCCGACAGCTAACCTCGCAGGCGTACGGGAAGGACTCGACGTTGCCTGTGTTTCAGGAACGCTCGGCTCCGGTCTTCTGGACCGTGACGCCGTTCGGCGCGACCCGCGGTGCGTCCCCGCCATATTGGGCGCCGTTCTCGCCCTGACGTCTTCGCGAGAACGTGCCATCCGGTCGGTGCCCGTACCGGCCGATCGCGCTGACGCGCGATACCACCAGCTCGGCTGAAAGCCACCTGACCTCGTCATCCGTGGTCGGCTGACCCCTGCCGTCCACCGGGCCCGCCAGGCCCGGAACGGAATGACCGCGGCCGCCTGCCGGGCTGCTCAGCCCATCGACCCCGGAATCCTCAGGGTGCGTCGATCGGTCGTCCCCGGACGGACCCTCGGCGCACCGGGGGACCGGCACTGGGTGCTGCTCTTCTCCAGCGCGGTCGTCTCCGCTCGCCCTCCTTTGAGCGGCATCCCTCCCCTCGATCACCAGTCTGTGCTCGACGACACCGAAATGAGATGTCAAAGAAATGGCCAAGGGAAAGCATCGGAAAAATTCCACCCGGACCCGGGGCGCCGTTGTCGCCGCCGTCGGTGTGATCGGCGCCGGCGCCGGCATGCTCGCCACCGCGAGCCCGGCCAGGGCCGCCACCACGGTCCCCGATGTGACGATCGCCAGCGCGGCCGCGAACGCGGGACTGCCCGGCTGCCGCGGCGTCCCGCTGGCCACCTGGGTCGCGGTGGCTCTTGCGGAGTCCGGCGGCAACCCCTACGCCCACGCCACCTCCGGCGAGGACTCGCGCGGCCTGTGGCAGATCAACATGCGGGCCCACGCCGGCTGGGTGGGTAACCGCAACCTCTACGACCCAACCGTCAACGTCTGGGCGGCGAAGAAGGTCTGTGAAGGCCAGGGCATCACCGCCTGGAGCGCCTACACCAAGGGCATGCACTACCGCTACCTGGCCCGGGGACAGGCAGCGGCGGCGGCCGTCTCGCGCGGCGCGCGGTTCACGAACGTCTCCTACTCCTCGCTGGCTGCCCCGGCGCGTGCGGCCGTGGTGGCGCCTGCGGCCCGCTACCCGTCGCTGGCCATCGGCCTCGGGTTCCGCCTCGACGTCCACCAGATCCAGAAGAGGCTAGCCAGCCTTGGCTACCCGATCAGCGTGGATGGGAAGTTCGGGTACCAGACCAACCACATGGTCAAGGACTTCCAGCTGAAGCACGGTCTGGTGGTCGACGGGATCGTCGGGCCGCAGACGCGGGCGAAGCTCGGGATCTGACCCTGATCGAGGCCCGCCGACCGGGCGCCGGCGCTGTCGGGCGGTGTTCCCGACCCGCCCGAGATCGCTGCTCGATATCCGCATGCACCGGATGACTACCCGGGGTGAGCTGGGGGTATTCAGCCACCGGGCCAGCACCGGGCCGGGAGACGGCACCGGCCCGGGCGGGACCAGCCGGCCCGCACGGGAAAACCGAAACGGGGGCCCGATCGATGAGAGCCACGATGCTCGACGACTACCTATCTGAGGCGAGTCCGAACGCATCTTCCGCGATCGGGGCCGGCCTCCTGTTCGCGGTCCTGGGACCGCTGGAGGTGCGGCGATCCTCGGGTGAGCAGGTCCGCATCGACCAGCGCAAGAAGCGCATCCTGCTGCTGACCCTGCTGCTGCACGCCGGCCAGTGGGTGAGTGTGGACGGGATGCGGCTCGCGCTCTGGCAGGATGCCCCGCCGCGCTCCGCTGGGGGCAACATCAAGACTTATCTCTCGGAGCTGCGGCACACCCTCCGGCCGCCCCTGGGCACGCCCGGAGCCGGGGGGAACGGCCCCGGGCGCATCGAGAGCCGGCCGGGGGAGTACCGCCTGGTCGTCGCGCCCGATGAGATCGACGCTAAGCGGTTCGAATCGGCCGCTGAGCAGGGCCGCGCCGCCGTGCGTGCCGGCTCACCGGAACGCGCTGCCGGGTTTTTCGAAGGTGCCCTCGCGCTGTGGCGGGGGGACGCGTTCGACGAGCTCCCGGCGGAGATCGCAGGCGCGGAGGTCCTCCGGCTGGAGGAGGCTCGCTGGGCGGTGTGCGAGGACCTGATCGACGCCCGCCTGGCCCTCAGCGAGTACGATCGGGTGCTGCCGACCCTGCGGGCGCTCACGGTCGAACATCCGACCCGGGAACGTCTCTGGGCCCAACTGATCCTCGCGTTGGAACACACCGGCCGGCGGGCCGAGGCACTGGCCGAGTACCAGACGGTCTACCGGCGGCTGGTGACCGAACTCGGGATCGAGCCCGGTGTCGAACTGCGGCGTGCCCATCAGCATGTACTGAATCCGGACTCGTGGATCACCTGATACCACGGCCGTTCCGGCCGAGTCGTGCGGCGGCCGAATTATGGGGACCTGAGCACGGTCCAGGGACCGCAGACCGTGCTCAGGTCCCCCAAATTCACCACCGGAGGTCAGCTGAACCGCCAGTGAACCCGGCGGGGGAATTTCAACCAGACGGGCCGGACCAGCTGGCCGGCGCCCGCGCCACGGGCGCGGCGCCGTCGTGTATCGCCACCGGCGCGCGTCGCAAGGGTGCGCGTCGCAAGGGTGCGCGTCGCAAGGGTGCGCGTCACAGCGCGGGCGCGCGGAAACCGCTGAGGAGAAGACGATGAAGGCTACCTACCTCCCCCCGCGACTGGAGGATGCCGGCAGCTTCGCCGCAGTGACGAACGGCCGCTGGGGCTGGGGGTGTGACTATTTCTGGCGGCGTTTTGCGTGACGGCGGCCGGGGTGGCGGTGGTCCCGATTCCGTCCTGCTGGTTTCTGGTGCTGGCCGACCGTGATCCCGTCGTGCGTCCGCCGGGGGTCCGTCACATGCTGCGGTACGCCTCCGGGCGGCCGTGGATCGTCGGCAACTGGCCGGACGACGCCATGGTCAGTGCCGTCGCCGGGCGCTCGCGACTGGCCCTGATCGGGTGTGCCGCGACCAACGCGCGACAGCTCCTGCGGCTGCTTCTCTCGGCCCGTGACGTGCATGCTCTCGACCTCGCGCGCGCGGTGGCCGGCGACTACCACGTGATCGCCGACATCGACGGCCACCGTCGTATCCAGGGCAGCCCGACGGGAACCCGGCGGGTCTTCACCGCCCGGCTGGGCAGCCAGCTGGTCGCCGCCGACCGCGCCGACGTGCTCGCCCGGCTCACGGGCGCCCCGCTGAACCGGGCGGCGCTGGCTCTGTCGCTGCTCGACCCGTCACCGCCCCATCCGCTCGACGACCTGGTGCTCTGGGAGTCGACCGACGCGCTGCCCCCGGATCACTACCTTCTCGTCGGCCCTGACGAGAAGGCCACTGTCCTGCGGTGGTGGCGTCGACCGGCACCGGTGCGGTCCCGTGCGGAGGGGGCGCCGACCCTGCGGGCGGCTCTCGCCGAGGCCGTGGCGGCGCGGGTCGCCGGCGGCGGGACGGTGAGCTGTGATCTGTCGGGTGGGCTGGACTCCACCTCGGTGTGCTGCCTGGCCGCGCGCGGCCCCGCCGACGTGGTCGCGCTCACCGGGATCGCCCGCGATCCCGGTGACGACGACGCCCAGTGGGCCGCGCGGGCCGCGGCCACGCTCCCCGGCGTCACGCGCGAGGTCCTGCCCGCCGCCGGGCTTCCCCTCGTCTACGACGGTATTGCCGATGCCGACGAACCGCTCGACCGGCCGTTCGTCGGCATCGTCGACCGGGCGAAGCTGCGCGCGGGTCTTGACCGGGTCGCGCTGTACGGGCCGCGGGTGCACCTCACCGGGTTCGGTGGCGACGAGGTCGCCTATGGCTGTCCCGCCTACCTCCCCCGGTTGTTGCGCCGCCGGCCCTGGCGGGCGCTGCACGACCTGCGCGGACACCGAGCGCAGGAGGGCTGGCCGCGGATGGCGTGTCTGCGGATGATGTGGCCGCGCGGCTACCGGGACTGCCTCGCCGACATGGCCGATGCGCTCGACCAGGCCCACCGTCCGGCCGGTTCCTCCGGTTCCTCCGGTTTCGGCCGATCCCACCCGGGCGTCCTGGCCCCGCTCGACTGGGCCTTTCCGCCTGTGGTCCCGGGTTGGCTCACGCCGGCGGCCCTCGACCTGCTGGCCGGAGCGTTCGCGGAGGCCGCCCGGCGTGCCTGGCCGCTGGCCGAGACCCGGGACGGCCACGCCGATCTCTTCGCCATCCGCGCCGGCGCGGCGGTGTTCCGGCTGTTCGACCAGCTCGCCGATCCGGTCGGCCCGCCGCTCGCCGCCCCCTTCCTCGACGATCGGGTGGTCCGGGCGGCGCTGGCGGTGCGGCCCGAGGAGCGCACCGGCCCGTGGGAGTACAAACCGTTGTTGAAGGAGGCCATGCGCCGGGTGGTGCCGCAGGAATGCCTGCGCCGCGAGACCAAGGCGGATGCCGCCGCCGAGGCGGATCAGGGCCTGCGCGCCAGCCAGGACGTCCTGGTGAAGCTGTGCGATGACAGCCCGTTGGCCGATCTCGGCCTGATCGAGCCAGACGCGCTGCGCCAGGCGTGCCGATCTTCGTCCGTACCTGGTCATCGCCACCAGGCGCTGCAACCGACGTTCGCGGTGGACGCGTGGCTGCGGGTGCTCGCGAGCCGGCGGAGCCCTGACTGCGCTACCGGCGGGGCCCTGACTGCGCTACCGGAGAAGTGAGTGAGCTACCGGAGGAGTGAGTGATCATGGTGACGCTGCGGCCTGACGTAGTGCGGGCGCCGACCGAGTACGGAGCGGTGCTCCTCCATATCGACAACGGCCGGTACTGGACCCTCAACCCCTCGGGTGACCTGGTGCTGCGGATCCTGCTCGACGGCGGCGACACGGCAGCCGCCGCCCGCGGGCTGTGTGAGGCCAGCGAGGTTGACCCGGAGACGGCGCGCCGCGACGTGGAGGGTCTGCTCGCCCAACTCGCGGACGTGGGCCTCATCGAGGCTGAGCCCGAACCCCGATGGTCACCCGAGACCGAGGCGGTCTGCGATCCCCGGGCGCAGTCCCGGTGACCGCGCCGATGGTGGTCGAGCGGCCGGAGGCGAAACCGTCCCTCGCTCGTCGGCTCGGCGCGCTGGTCGCCGTGGGGATCGCGCGGGTGCTCGCGACCCAGTCGCCGGCCCGCATCTGCCGGGTGCTCACGGAGGTGGGCGCGGGCGCCCGCCCGGCCGACTATGACACCGCGCTCGCCGCCCGGCAGGCGGTGACAGCCGTGAGCCTCACCTGCCGCGGCGCGCGGGGCTGCGTTCCCCGCTCGATAGCGACCGCCCTGCTGTGCCGGTTGACCGGAACGTTCCCGACGTGGCGTGTGGGGGTGCGCACCATCGCGCCGTTCGCCGCGCACGCGTGGGTCGAGGCGGACGGAGTGATCGTGGGGGAGTCGATGCCGGCCGGCTACCTGCGGCCGCTGCTCAGCGTCGGTCCGGGAACGGGAACCGGGCCGCGTCGCGCGGGCGGGCTTCGTGGGAGTGGCGGGCTTCGCGGAAGGGGCGTGCCTCGTGACGAGGGCGTACGTCGTTGAGGGGGAGGGCCAGGGAGTTGCCCGGGGGCCCGCGTTGCGGGGCGTCGCGGAACTCTGGGCGCTGCTGCGCGGCCGTCGCGGGGCGGTGGCGATCGCCACGGCGCTGACCGTGGTCGGCACCGCCGTCGGGGTGCTCCAACCGCTGCTCGTGATGCGGGTGATCGACGCTGCGCAGGCGGGGGGTATTCCCGGCTGGCTCATCGGGGCGCTGCTGGGTCTGTTCGTCGGCCAGGCGATGATCGACACCGCCGGGCACTACCTGCTCGAGCGCGTCGGCCAGGGCGTCCTGCTCGGCCTGCGCACCAGCCTGATCGGCCACCTGCTGCGGCTGCGCATGCGGGTGTTCGACACGCGGCGGATCGGGGATCTGATCTCCCGCGCGAATACCGACACGACCGTGGTGCGGGAGGCGGTGGCGTACAGCTTCACCTCCCTGGTCACCAGCGTGATCGGCGTCGTCGGCGCCGTCGCCCTGATGATCTGGTTGAACCCCTGGCTGTTCCTGCTCGTGCTCGGGGTGGTGGCGGTGGCCGGGGTCGTGGTATTCGGCGCGCTGTCCCGGATCAGGACGGTGTCCGAACGCGGGCAGGCCAGCGTCGGCGGCATGACCGCCGACCTGGAGCGCGCCCTCACCGCGATCCGTACCGTGCGGGCGAACCGCGCCGAGGGGCGGGAGGCTGCGCGCATCGGCGACCACGCCGCGGCCGCATACCAGGCCGGGATCCGGATGGCGAAGCTGGACTCGATCATCGCCCCCGCGATGCAGCTCGCGGTGCAGGGAAGCGTGCTGGTCGTGCTCCTGGTCGGCGGGATCCTGGTGGCACGCGGTTCGGCCTCGCTCGGCAGCCTGGTCGCCTTCCTGCTGTATGCCACCTACCTGGTGATGCCGTTGTCGCAGCTCATCGAGGCGGCGGCGACCATCCAGCGGGGGATGGGGGCGCTGTCGCGGGTCAACGCGGTGTTCGCGCTGCCCCGGGAGGGCGACGACGAGCCGGTGCACGGTCCGCTGCGCCCCGTGGCGGCCGCGGCCCCCGGCGGGACGCGCCCGCCGGCACCGTTGTCACCCTCACCCTCGTCACGAGTGTCATCCTTGTCCTTGTCACGCAGGGAGCCGCCGAATCCGCAGGTGCCGTCGATCGAGTTCCGTGACGTCTGGTTCGGCTACGCGGAGACGCCGGTGCTGCGCGGGGTGTCGTTCACGGTGCCGTCCCGCGGGCACGTCGCGCTGGTCGGGCCGTCCGGTGCCGGCAAGTCCACCATCCTGGAGCTCGTCGAGCGATTCTACGAGCCGGACGCCGGAATGATCCTCTTCGCCGGCCACGACGTCCGCGCGATGCCCCGCGCGACCGCCCGCGGGTGGGTCGGGCTGGTCGAGCAGAACACCCCGGTGCTGCACGGCAGCCTGCGGGACAACATCACCTACGCGGCGCCGGAGGCGACCGAGGAGCAGATCACCGCGGTCCTGGCCACGGCGGGGCTGCGGGACTTCACCGACCGGCTGCCCGAGCGGCTCCGGACCCCGGTTGGTGATCATGGTGTGCTGCTCTCCGGCGGGGAACGGCAGCGGGTCGCGATCGCCCGCGCGCTGATCGCTCAGCCCGCGGTGCTGCTCCTGGACGAGCCCGCGGCCCAGCTGGACAGCGTCAACGAGCAGACGCTCACCCGCGCGATGCGCCGGATCGCCGCCGAGCGGGCACTGCTGGTCATTGCCCACCGGATCTCCACGGTGCGGGCTGCGGATCTCATCCTCGTGCTGAACGAGGGCCGCGTGGTCGCGCAGGGCCCGCACGAGGAGCTGATGGCGACCAGCGCGTTCTACCGCGGCCTCGCCACGGGCCTGCCGGCCGGTCCCGCCAGCCCCGCCGGGCCGGTCAGCCCGCCAGGGCGCGGGCGAGCAGGGACCGCAGGGCCTCCCGCCCCGGTGGGGTGAGCACCCCGAGCACGCTCTCCTCGACGCCGTGACCTGCCCTCAGGGCGTTTCCGGGGGAGCCAGGGCGGACTTGCGGATCTTGCCCATCGAGTTGCGGGGGAGCTCGGTCACCAGGTGGATCTCCCGGGGCCGCTTGTGGATGGACAGCTCCCGCGCCACGAAGTCGATGAGCGCCTCGCTCGCCGTCGTCTCGCTCGCCGTCTCGCTCGGTGTCCCGCCCGGCGCCC
>NZ_CDWRCK010000195.1:0-8129 GCF_977927595.1 Frankia sp. CcWB3 | reverse complement strand
AGCTTGATCTGCCCGTCCCGGAACGTGAAGCAGTTCCGGGAGTAGGCCGCTGAATCGGCGGTCTTGCCCTTCTTCTTGAACGAGGGGTAGCCGGCGCGCTTCTCCCAGAAGTTCACGTAGGCGGTTTGCAGGTTCCGTAACGCGGCCTGCAACGGCCCTTTCGATGGCCCGGCGAGCCAGAGTGTGCCCGGGTCGCGTTTCCAGCCGGTGAGCATCCGGTCGGTCTCGGCGTGGGTGACCCGCCGCTGCTCCTGGAACCAGGCCCGGTGCCGTTCCGCGAGCGCCCGGTTGTACACGTAGCGCACACAGCCGAACGTCTGCGCGAGCTGGGCGGCCTGCTCCGGGGTCGGCTAGAAGCGGTAGCGGTACGCCCGCTTCACCACCTTCGACCCCATAAGTGACAGGATAGCAGGCTTGCCTGTCACGCTGTCGTTGATGCGCTAGCCCCGCCCTGAAAGACGGGGCCTGCGCGCTACGTTCCTGGGTCACCATGACTTCCCATGATGGGCTGTCGCTGGGACTATGCAACACCATCCGCCACCGACCGTCACCATCCGCCGCCCGCCGCCGCGCGCTGCGGCGGGCGAGCCGGACCACGGGTCGACCGGCTCAGGCCGCGCCGTCAGCCGCCGACTGGCTCGCCATCTGGGCATGCGCGCGTCCCGCGCGAGCGGCCTCCTCGATGGCCTCCAGCGGTGGCCGCGGGATCGACACGGGCGGCGCCTCGGATTCCGGGCGGGCGGCTCGGGACCCGTAGGCCTCCCATCCTGGGCGTCCGGGCGCGGGTCCCTTCTCCTTCGCGGAGCGGGTGTAGCGCCCGCGCCCCTGGTTCGGGACGGTGGAACCCGGCGTCGGTCCGGTCCTGATCCCCCGGTTCTCCAGGCAGGCGCGGCAGTTGCAGTCGGCAGACGCCCTGGGCAGGCGATCGAGCCGCCAGGACAGATTGTCGATCTCGTCGCCGTCCCCGACCAGGACACCGGTCGTGATGATGTGCACTAGATGCAGGGCCAGTTCGACCGGTTCCCAGCTGTCTTCCTCCAGGATCACCCGTAGTTTCTGGTAGATGGCCAGGTAGTCGGACGTCGGGCGCCGCATCGCGTTCGCGAGGACCGTGATCACCTGGCTGGCGGCCAGGGTCATCGGCTCGGGCGGCGGAGGGGGCAACGGGACTGTCGGGGCGGCCCGCTCCGGTTCGGGGGTCGACGCGTCCGCTGCCCCAGTGGTCTCGTCCGTCAGGACGCGTGGCTCGTCCGTCACAGCCCCGCGGGTGGCGGGATCGACGGTGCCCACGGCCGGGGCCGGTTGGGTGTCGCCGTCCGGTCGGGTGTCACCCGGCTCCGGCTGCTCTGAACGGGCGGTGTCCGGATCATCCGAACCGGCGGTGTCCGGGCGGTCCGGGCGGTCGGCGCCCCTCGAGGGGGCGAGGTTGACCGCCGGGCTGGCGGTACCAGGCGAGCCATCGCTCGCCACGGACGCCATCGCCCGGGAACGACGGCCGACCGCAGACGCCGTCCGCATACCGACCCGGCTACGGCGACCGCCGCGGCGCCGACGGGCGGGCGCGGCCGAGGCTGCGGTTGCCGAGCCGGCCTCCGATGCCGCCGGGGCCGATGCCGCCGACGAGGAGGCGACGTCGGCCTCGACCAAGCGGACCTCACCTGCCCGCACGGCGGCCTCGGGGATGCTCAGGGCTAACCGCGTCGTCCTGCCGGCCGCGGGCCGGGCCACCGTCGCCAACCAGCCCTGGTTGCGCAGCCTGGTGATCTGGCGCTGCACGTGGGTCCGGCTGTAACCGGTCTCCGCGACCAGGGTGACCAGGCCGGGGGCGCTCACCGCGGCACCGGCGGGCGCCGCCGGCGGAACCTCGGCGACGTGGCTCGCCAGCGTCAACGCGACCAGCTTCGCCGCCGACGGCAGGGCCGCCCGCAGCACCGCCCGCTGCCATCCCCCGCGATCGGACACCAGCGTGCCCGACTCCTGCGCACGGACCAGAACCAGAGCACCGGGGAGGGCAAGCTGGGTCACGGCCGACGCCACGTGCCTCCCTTCCTCGGCGGGGTCACTCGAAGCTGACGGACTGCGCCCGCCCGAGCGGATCAGGGCAGGTTGCCCGGGGATCATGCCGACCTGGACGGGTTCGGTGAGTCGGGGACCGGTCGACGTCTGTCCAGGCACGGTACTCCGTGCCTGGACGGGAGGCTCCTGGGGAGGGCCACCACATTCACATGAAGAGGACATGACTTCATCACCCTCGTTGGGGATTCGTGGTGCGACAGACGCATCAAACATCGCGCGACTGACGCAAAGCAAAAGATGGGGCCGGCGGCCACGAAAAGGCCACACCGGGCCATCCTGAAAGACCTCCCGAGCAGTTCCTCTCCCTGCCTTCAACCTCATCTGGTGACACCAGAACCAGATTTTGAATCCGTCATCTTCAAATTCTTATTACTGCGTCACCTGGCGGGACGGCATCCCCGGGGAGGAGGACCCGGCGGGGTGGAGGATCCCCCCTCCATCGCGCCGGAGGGATGGCCGGCGCGGTGACCGCGCCCGGGTACGCCCTGCCCACGGCACGTGCGGAGGAGAGTCCGGGCGCGCTCACCGGTTGAACCAGCCCACCGGTAGCCGGAACGACGACGGGACTCGGCGCACAAGAAAAATCGCCGGGAACCGGAACACCGGGAGAAACCGGACCGCCCGGTCACGGCATTCTTCGTCCTTGCCCGGCGAGGCCGGACGGGAACAGCCACCTCACCAGATCGACCCGCCGCCACACAACGGAAGCCAACCACCGTCGCCGACGACAGGGATCGTGGATCTCCATGGTCGTACCTCGTCGTCTTATCGATCGATCACGGCAGGGGAGCCGCTGGCGCCCAGTGGCTTCCGGTCCGACTACGGGGTTACCGGGGACCCGCGACCCAACCATTCACCACTTCCCACCATGGATCATGCCGATGCGTGGGAAGGATGGCCCAACGTAGGGTTCACCTGGCTCGAACACACGAAAACAACACCGGAAGCTGTTGATCGGCGGGCAGCTCCACTCCGCGTTGGCCTCCCCGGCGTTGGCCTCCCCCGCTGGCGGACGGGGTTCCAGGCCGACCAGCCGGGTATCCCGGACCGGGCTTCGAAGGAGGCGGACGATGGCCGACATCGTGGTCGGGGTCGATGGTTCCGCGGGCTCCCACACGGCGCTGCGCTGGGCGTTCACCGAGGCGGAGTGGCAGGGGTGCGGCATCCGAGCCGTGATCGGCTTCGCCCGCGGTACGGCACAGTCCGGGATGCGGGCCGGTCTAGCGCAGGCGGCCGAGCGGACGCTACACAAGACCGTGACGGCGGTCACGCCACCGGGATCGACCGTCTCCGTGGCGGAGCAGGCCGTGGACCTGCCGGGCGCGGAGGCCCTGCTGACGGTCGGCCGCGACGCCCGCATGATCGTGGTCGGTGCCCGGGGGCAGGGACTGCTGCACCGGCTGCGAATCGGGTCGGTCAGTGCCTCCGTCGCCGTACATGCCACGGTTCCGGTTGTGATCGCCCGCGGTGACGTCGAGGCCGCCATCGCCAGCTCGGGTGCGACCATCGGCTCGGGTGCGACCGCCGCCGAAGGCACGATCCCGGCCGGCGCGCCGTCCCGACTGTCCCGGCCGATCGCCGTGGGTGTGGACGGCTCCCCCAACGCACTGTCGGCCCTCGCCTGGGCCGCCGGGGAGGCCGCGCTGCGCGGGGTTCCGCTGATCGCCGTGCACGCCTGGCTCGCGGCGATCCCGTTGCCGTTCGCCGAGGCACCGGGGGAGATCACCCAGGCCCTGGAGGACCAGGCCCGGGCCGTGCTCGACGAGTCCATCGCGGGCGTCCGCGACCGCGGCCAACTGCCGGCCGGACTGGACCTACGGGCCGTGGTGGTGCCCGCCTCGGCCACCCAGGCCTTGATCGTCAAGGGCCGCGAGTGCGATCTCGTCGTCGTCGGCGCCCGCGGTCACGGCGGCTTCGCCGAGCTGCTGCTGGGATCTGTCAGCCACCAGTGCATGCTTCACTGCCCCACCCCGGTGGCGATCATTCGGCAGTGGTAGCGGGGCAGCGGCGACCGGTCGTCAACGGGTCGGGCCGTGCACGACCGCATGCGTGTCCGGGAGGATCCCGTCCCAGGCGTACCACCGCTCGTTGTTCTGCCCGGGCGCCGGATCCCACGGATTACGCAGCAGCACCCGCCGGCGCGCCGCGTCCACGGCGAGCAGGGTGTAGGCGTGCGCCGCGACGAGCCCGCCAGGTCGGGTTCGACGCCGGGTGGTCACAATCACCACCTCGCCGCCGGCGAGGAGCTCCCCGAGGGCGGGAACGGTCGCCTCGTGGGCGGCGAGCACGTGCGCCGATCGCCCGGTGAGCGTCCGCAGGGCCGTCGCCGCATTTCCGAATTCGATGGCGGGATAGCCGCCGTGCAGCCGGGCGTAGGCCTTCTCGTACAGCGCCGGCCACAGCTCCGGCCGTCCCGCCGCGTCGTCGCCGTCCATCGCGACCTCCTCGTACCCGGCCGCACGTGACCGGGAGGTGCCCGGCGCCTGCGGCCCGGGTACCTCATCCTCCGATCGATCCTCTGACCGCCCGTACGGCGGCTGGACCCGACGAGCGGGCAGTGCGGCCGTGACGGTGACGCCCACGCCGGCGCCGGCCGGTCCGCGGGGGTGCATGGTGATCGTGACAGTGCCGTTGGGGTTGGCCCGCAGCCGCTCCGCGAGCAGCCCAGGATCCTGGCGGGCGATGCCGATCAGCGCCGCGACGAGGTAGCAGTCGGCGACGCCGCCCTGCCCCACATCGCTCGGGCTGATCCCGTCACGCACCGTCGGGTCGCCGGTGCGGTCGACCGCCACGACCTCGCCGGGGCGCCCGCGGACGACAGGGTAGCCGGGTTCGAGCCATAGGAAAGCCAGCAGGAGGTCTCCGATCATGGCCGAGGAGGCCCCGGCGATCAGGGTGTCGGTGAGGTCGGCCAGCGCCGGCAGGTAGCGAAGGATGCCGGGGCCCGGATTTTCGATCACCCGGGCGGCCACTGCGGCAAGGACCGCCAGGGGCCGGCCGCGCAGCCGGGAGATGGCCGCCTGGCGCATCGCCGCGGACAGGCCAGCCAGCCGAGCGATGATCGCCGCCAGATCATTGACGGTCACTGCCGCCGGATCCGTGCCGATGCGGGCGACCAGCTCGGCTGCGGCGAAACGCGCCATCCGCCGGTCGATGCCGCGCGCTATGGCCGGCGCTCCGACGGCGACCGCGTGCAGCCCGAACCCGACGGGGTCGTCCCGTCCGGACGAGCCAGCCAGACCGGGCGAGCCGGCCAGACCGGGCGGTTTGCGCTCCCCGAACAGGCCGTGCGGACCGGACCAGTCCGCGCCGCCGAACGGACCGGGCAGCCGGCTCAACCGTCCCCCGTCCGCGGCGACGGCCCGAGCCAGGGCTGCCGACCGGTCGCCCGCTGCCCGCAGGCGGTCGGACAGGACGCCCAGCAGGACCGGATCGAACAGAACGGTTTCGTCAATCGGGACCATCCCGGCGGGCCTGCCGTCCCCGGTGCCGCCGGTGGCCAGTCGGTGGGCCAGCATCCACATCCGTGGGTCGTTCCCGACGCCGCCGGACGCGTCGAACCGGCGCAGCCGGGCGAGCTCATCGGCGGATACCACGGCAGCCGCGCCGAGACCGAGGCGCAAGGCGTGGGCACGCTCGTCGTACCGCTCGGCGAGCCAGTCGAGCAGCCCGGCCCGATCGCGCAGCACCCCGGCGCCGACGTCGAGCGCCCGCTGCCAGTCGTCCAGCCGGGCGGCGCACCGGATCCGCCACGGTGACCGCCAGGCCCGCGGGGTGTCGGCGGTACGCACACCGGCCAGCACCCCGGCCACCTCCGGGGCGAGCCGGCGCAGCCGGGCGGCGCGCTCGCGCAGTTTGCCCGCGGCCGCGGCGAGGGCCGCGACATCACGGGGTGTACCAAGGTCTGCTCGCATCGGGCACGCCATCCGGCTCGCTGGCGACGGGATGATCAAAGCGTAACCCGACGGGTCCCCCTCGCCGCGTCGGCTCGGCCACCCGCGACCGCGGGCGCTCGTCCGCGTTAGAGTTTTGATCATTTGGCCGCAGGGACCGCGGCTCCCGCGATCCTGCCGCCAAGAACACCGGGAACACCGGGAACACCGGGAACACCGGGAACACCGGGAACACCGGGAACGCCGGGAACTGGGAGGGCATGTGACCGAGGCCGTCGTCGTCGCCGCAACCCGGTCATCGATCGGGCGGGCGTTCAAGGGTTCGCTGCGGGGGATGCGGGCCGACGACCTCGCGGCCGTCATCGTCCGGGCAGCCCTGGACCAGGTTCCGGCCCTCGACCCGGCCGATATCGACGATCTCATCATCGGCTGCGGGCTACCCGGAGGCGAACAGGGACACAACATCAGCCGCGTCGTCGCCGTCAGCCTCGGGTTCGACACCGTTCCCGGCACGACGGTCTCCCGGTACTGTGCCTCCTCTCTGCAGGCTCTGCGGATGGCCGCGCACGCCGTCCGCGCGGGAGAGGGCGACGCGTTCATCGCCGCCAGGGTGGAGGTCGTCAGCAGCTTCGTCAGGGGCAACAGCGACAGCCTGCCGGACACCCAGAACCCGCGCTACTGCGAGGCCCAGGCCCGTACGGCGGCCCGCGCGCAGGCGGGGTCCGCGCCCTGGACGGATCCCCGGGCGGCCGGCGAGCTGCCCGACGTCTACATCGCTATGGGGCAGACCGCCGAGAACGTGGCCCAGCTCACCGGCGTGAGCCGCCTCGAACAGGACGAGTACGCCTGCCGCTCGCAGAACCTGACGGAGCGGGCCGTCGCGGACGGCTTCTTCAAGCGGGAGATCATTCCGGTGCCGCTGCCCGACGGCGGGGTGATCGACAGCGACGACAGTCCCCGGCCGGGAACCACGATGCGGGCGCTGGCCGCCCTCAGGCCGGTGTTCCGCCCAGACGGTACCGTCACGGCCGGTAACGCCTGCCCGCTCAACGACGGAGCCGCTGCGGTCATCGTCATGAGCGACACCAGGGCCCGCGAGCTCGGCATCACCCCGCTGGCCCGGATCGTCTCCACCGGAGTCAGCGCGCTGTCACCGGAGATCATGGGCCTGGCCCCGGTGGAGGCGTCCCGGCGGGCCCTGGCCCGGGCGGGGATGACGATCGACGACGTCGACCTGGTAGAGCTGAACGAGGCATTCGCGGCGCAGGTCATCCCGGCCTACCGGGCACTCGGGCTCGACGTCGCGAAGCTGAACGTGCACGGTGGCGCGATCGCGCTCGGTCACCCGTTCGGGATGACCGGCGCCCGCCTACTCACCACCCTGCTGAACGGACTACACACCACCGACACGACCATCGGATTGGAGACGATGTGCGTCGGCGGCGGGCAGGGCATGGCGCTGGTCGTCGAGCGGCTGTCCTGAGCCGGGAATTCGCGACCTTTCGGACTCCGAATATGCCGCGACCGGCACCTCGTGCTAGGCAGAAAGAGCACGCGCATGCGATCGGTCACCGGAGCATCCAGGCAGAACAGACCGGATCGCCCGGCAGGGAGGTCGGCCATCATGATGTTCGCATCCGTCGGAGAGAGGTTCGTCGTCCACGGCCGCACGGTGGGCAGCCCAGAACGACACGGGACCGTGGTCGAGGTACGCGGCGAGGACGGAGGCCCGCCGTTCGTCGTGCGTTGGGATGACGGGCACGAGGGGCTCTTCTTCCCGAGCTACGACTCGCTCGTCGAACTCCGACCGTCACGGGAGTCCGCGAGCGTCTGACCCCGGGCACGCCCGAGCGCGGGGAGCCAGGCCCAGGGCATGTTAATCGCCTGAAGCATTTTCCGGCGAAATCGGCTGCCCCGGGGCCTTCAGGCGGTGTGACCTGCTGCGCTATACAGCAGGGACACAGCCGTCGGGCCGACAGGTAACGCGCGTCGATCCGGAGGCAACACAGATAGCTCCGGAGCGTGACCGATGCCTACGCCTTCCCCGTCCACCGGCGATCCAGCCGATCATCCCGGCCGGCCCGAACACCGGTCGGAGCCAGGCCGCCCCTCGGGCCCGGAGCACGGGTCGGGCCCGGAGCACGGGTCCGGGTCAGTTCT
>NZ_CDWRCK010000194.1:0-8138 GCF_977927595.1 Frankia sp. CcWB3 | reverse complement strand
GGGCAGCGGGGGCTGGCAGCCTGTCACGGAGGTTCGAACGGATGCGGCCGGACGGGCCGACCGTTGCCGGAGGGTCCGGACGGATCCCGCGGTACGTCCGACGTGCATCCGACACACATGTGACAGCCGTGGCAGCATGGCGGCCATGAGCAGGATCTCGCACCGCATCGGGGGAATCGCACCCTCCGCAACGCTCGCCGTCGACGCCACCGCCAAGGCGATGCGCGCCGCGGGCCGCGACGTGATCGGGTTCGGCGCCGGGGAACCGGACTTCCCGACCCCGGACCACATCGTCGCCGCCGCCGAGAAGGCATGCCGCGAGCCCCGCATGCACCGCTACAGCCCGGCCGCGGGCCTGCCGGAGCTGAAGCAGGCCATCGCCGAGAAGACCGCCCGAGACTCGGGGGTGATCGTCTCACCGAGCCAGGTCCTGGTGACCAACGGCGGCAAGCAGGCTGTCTACGCGGCGTTCGCGACGCTGCTCGACCCGGGGGACGAGGTGCTCCTGCCCGCCCCATACTGGACGACCTACCCGGAGTCGATCCGGCTGGCCGGGGGTGTCCCGGTCGACGTCGTCACCGGTCCGGAAGCCGGGTACCGGGTGACGGTGGAACAACTGGAGGCGGCACGCACCCCGCGGACCAAGGTTCTGCTGTTCAACTCCCCGTCGAACCCGACCGGCGCCGTCCACACCCCCGAGGAGATCCGCGCGATCGGGCGGTGGGCCGAGCAGGCCGGGATCTGGGTCATCAGCGACGAGATCTACGAGCATCTGGTCTACGGCGAGACGAGGTTCGCCTCCGTCCTCGCCGAGGTACCCGAGCTCGCGGAACGCTGCATCATCGTCAACGGGGTCGCGAAGACCTACGCGATGACGGGATGGCGGGTCGGGTGGCTGATCGGGCCGGCGGACGCCGTGGCCGCCGCGACCAACCTCCAGTCCCACGCGACATCGAACGTCTCGAACGTCGCCCAGGCCGCCGCGCTCGCCGCGGTCGCCGGCCCGCTGGACGCGGTCGCCAAGATGCGTACCGCCTTCGACCGCCGCCGGCAGACGATGCACCGTCTGCTGTCGCAGACGCCCGGGATCCGCTGCCCACTGCCCGACGGGGCGTTCTACTGCTATCCGTCGGTGCAGGACGTGCTCGGACGCACCCTGCGCGGCCGTACCCCCACCACGTCCGCGGATCTGTGCCAGCTGATCCTTGAGGAGGCCGGGGTCGCGATCGTGCCGGGTGAGGCCTTCGGGACTCCCGGCTTCGCTCGACTGTCCTACGCGCTGAGCGACGACGATCTCGTTAAAGGAGTCAGCCGCCTCTCCGCCCTGCTTGCCGAGGCGGCCTGAAGCCGCCGGGCAGCCCGGCGGCCAGTCCCCCGCCGCGCGGCAGGCCTCAGCGCAGCCGGACGGTCGCCCGGGCCGCCATCAAGACCTTTTTGCCGTCGCATCGGGTGGTGAGATTCACCACTACCAGGTTGTCGTCGAGCTTCTTCTCGACCACGCCACGCACGGACACCGTCGCGCCGACACCGTCGTCGGGAACGATCACCGGGGAGGAGAACTTCACCCCGAACTCGACCACGGCGCCTGGGTCCCCAAGCCAGTCCGTGACCAGCCGCGCGGCCGTAGCCATGGTCAGCATGCCGTGCGCCAGCACTCCCGGCAGGCCGGCCTCGGCGGCCGCCCGATCGCTCCAGTGAATGGGGTTGAAGTCGCCGGATGCACCGGCATACCGGACAAGATCATCCCGGCGCAACGGGAAAAGCCGCTCCGGCAGCTCGGTGCCGACCTCGACGTCGTCGTAGCTCACCGTGGCGGTCATCGTTCTCCAGATCGTGAGGACGCCCGGGGTCGCCCGGAACGTGCGCAACGCGCGGTCGCCGGAGCCGAGCGGGGCCGGCGGGACTGCCGGCAACCCTGTCGGCAAAGGTGTCATCGGTGCCTCGGCGGAGCCGTCCCGCGCGAGACCAGCCCACACACGCCGGTGGCGACCTGCTCTCCGTAGATCGTGGCGAACTGGTAGTTGACGACGAGCACCTCGTTGGTCCCCACGGACCGGATGCCGGTCAGGGTCGAGGTGCAGATCAGCTCGTCGCCGGCCACCACCGGCCGAAGCAACACGAAACGTTCCTCGCCGTGGACGACCAGGGAGAAGTCGAGGCCGAGCTCCGGATCGTCGGTGGACACCCCGAGGGTTCCGGGGATCACTGTGATGAGGAACGTGGGTGGGGCCACGAGATCGGGATAACCAGCGGCCTTCACGGCCTCCAGATCGTGGTACAGCGGGTTGTCGTCCCCGATCGCTTCGGCGAACCGCCGGATGTGCTCGCGCCCGACCTGGAACGGGACGGAGGAGACCGAGCTTCGTCCCACGAAGTCCTGATTGAGCGGCATCGCAACTCCGATCGCGCCATCAGCGGGATGACCAGGGTGTCTCTACGTGGTTACCACATCGCCCGCCACCGGTCGATAATCTGGGCCGGCATGCCAGCTAGCCGGCCCAGGACTTCCCTGACCGGCTACCGGGGCGGAACGTAGATAAGTACACGAAGGATTCAGCGACCCCGCCACCCCGCCTGTCCACGTGGGGACAGGCGCCCGGACGCGCCGATGGGCAGCCGCCAGAACGACGTCAGCGCGTCTCGCGGTGCTCCGTGTGCTTGCCGCAGTTCGGGCAGAACTTCTTCAGTTCGAGGCGGTCCGGGTCGTTGCGACGGTTCTTGCGCGTGATGTAGTTCCGGTGCTTACACACCTGACACGCCATTGTGATCTTCGGGCGGACATCGGTGGCGGCCACGGCGTGATGCCTCTTCCTGAGTCGGTTACTGAACAGGTCGGGCGGCGTGGCGAACCGCGATCCCGCACGGGCTTCGCGGCAGGCCGCACCCTGCTGGTAGCGGTGGCCGGACTTGAACCGGCGACACAGCGATTATGAGCCGCTTGCTCTGCCAGACTGAGCTACACCGCTGGGATGGTCCACCTGGTTGCGGCGGCCCGACCAACATCTTACCCCGCGGGAGGACCGGCGGACATCCCCCCGGACACGAACCCACCCGAAGGCGGAACGTGGAGCCCCTTTACGGAATCGAACCGTAGACCTTCTCCTTACCATGGAGACGCTCTGCCGACTGAGCTAAAGGGGCGAGGTCGCGGAGCTCAGATTACACGACGACGGGCGGGGTTGGGTGGCCCCCTCACCCGCTTCGCCCCCGAACCCACCGATCCTCCCCGGCGACCGATCCTCCCCGGCGACCGGCGCGAGGGCCTCCGTAGGCCACGTCGGCGCTACGCGGGTCGGAAACGACCCCCCCGTCCTGGTCGCCAGGTCCGCCCCATGGCACGCCAGTACGCCCGACCCTCACTCCGTTCCATCGAAACATGCGGAGATTGCCGGCGGGAACAACTAGCCGTAGCAACCTACTTGGACGCCACTCACGCTGATAGCTGTAAGTAATCTCTTCGATGCTTAGCGTATGGAGCACCTGTTGGTGCGCCGCTGCCGGCGTAGCCAACTGCCTGGCGAGCCTCCCCAGCATCGCCTCCCGAGCATCGAGGGTTGCCCATGCGTCCTACGCACCGTTCCAGCCGGTATCCGACGACGCGCAAGGTCCGGCCCGGTCCCACCGCCGACGACACCGTGCCGACGACCACCACCCTGCCGACCACCGCTCTGCCGACCACCGCCCCCACGCCTGGCCGCCCGGATGAAGAAGGTCACGGCCCTCCGTCGGGGTCGGCGCGGCGGCGGGTCGACACCCGCCCGTCCCTGCTGCCGATCCCCCTCCCCCCGCGGGTGACGAGCATCGCGGCGCTGGCCATCACCGCGGGGGCGTTGACCGCGACCACCGGAGTCGCCCAGAGCGCGGTGCCGTCCCCGACCTGGCCACGGGGGATCGACGTGGCCTCCTGGCAGCATCCCGGCGGCAGCCCCATCGACTGGATCGCAGCGCGCGGCTCCGGCCTGAGCTTTGCGATCATTAAGGCCACCGAAGGAACGAACTACACCAATCCGTACTTTGCCGCGGACCGGGAGGCGGCCGCCAAGGCCGGTATGGTGGTCGGGGCCTATCACTACGCGCGGCCGGCGCGGCCGATCTCGACCGCAGTGGACCAGGCACAGCGCTTTATCACGGTGAGCGGGCTGACCCGCGCCGCCGGGCAGCTGGCCCCCGTGCTCGACCTCGAGGACGACGGAGGACTCGATCCCGCCACGCTGGCCGCCTGGACGAGGGCGTTCCTCGAGAAGATCGAGACCGAGACCGGCCGGGCGCCCATCCTCTACACGTACCGCTCGTTCTGGACCAAGAAACTGGCGGACGACCACAGCTTCGCCCGGTATCCGTTCTGGTTCGCCATCTACAACAACAAGGCGACCCCGGGCTGGCTGCCCGGCGGCTGGACGAAGTGGGCGCTGTGGCAGTACACCTCGAGTGGAAATGTCCCGGGGATCATGGGCAACGTCGATCTGAACGTGCTGTGCTGCACGCCGACCGCGCTCGCCGCACAGGCCGACGGCACCCACAGCGAGATCGAGAAGTGGTACGCGACCGCCGGGCTGAACCGTCTGGCCGTTGGGACGCCCGTCGACAGCGAACTGCCCGCCGGCGGTGGCGGTCGCTGGCAGCGATACTCCAACGGCCTGGCCTTCTGGTCCGTGGCGACCAGCGTACGGGCCCTGCACGGATCCATCGCGACAAAGTTCCTGGAGCTGGGCGGAACGAACAGCTTCCTGCACCGACCAGTGAGCGGTGTCGAGTACGCCACGGCCTCGGAGACGCTTCAGGCGAGGTTCCAGGGTGGCTGGATCTACTGGCACCCGGCCATCGGCGCGCACGAGGTCCACGGCCGCATCCTGCAGACCTATCTGGGCCTCGGTGGCACGACGTCGAGCCTCGGGCCTCCGATCACCGACGAGTACTCGGTCCCGGGCGGACGGGAGAGCGCCTTCCAGTTCGGCAAGCTCCGCTGGAGCGCGGCGACGAACGCGGTCACGACACTGCCCGCCGGCAAGAGTGGGACCGGCAGAAGTGGCGTGGGTGCGGCGGGTGGCGCCGGCATCGCTCCCTGATCGTGTCCCGGGCCGGCAAGAACCATCTCCGGCCCGACGGACACGACGATGGGTGACGGCGGTCTACCGTGGGTATCGCACCTACGCGGCGGAGAGGTAGTCGTATGACCACCGAACAACGACGGACCGCACCATGCGGGCAGAGCGATCCGCCGCGAGTACGACCGGGGAGGATGAGATGGCAGGAACACGGGTGGCACGCCCGCTGAACGGATGGCTCACCTTCGCCGCCGTCATCATGTTCATCGTCGGCTTCCACAACCTGATCTACGGCATCGCGTCCCTGCGCGACTACACCGTCGTAGTGAACAACCTCAACGGCGGGGCCAGCGTGATCTACGCCGACACCACCTTCTGGGGCTGGTTGTGGATCGTGGTCGGCGTCGTCGAGATACTGATCGCCTTCGGCATCGCGGCCCGTAACGAGGCCGCCCGCTGGGGAGGTGTCGCAATCGCGGCGATCAACGCCATCGGGCAGCTGGCGTTCCTTGCAGCGTTCCCGGTCTGGTCTGTCGTCATCATCGCGATCGACGTAGTCGTCATCTACGCACTGTGCACCTACGATGCTCCTCGGGCCAGAGCCGGGTACGAGGAGCCGTATCCGAGCGACCAGGCCGGGGTCTCCGCCGGGCGTGAGGCCGGAGTCGGTCGCCTCGCCGAGACCGGTGGCACCCGGGTGACCTCCGGGGGCGGCATCCGGCGCGAGGAGGGTCCGCGGCCGCCCACCACCGGCTGAACGGCGGCTCGCGGTCAGCTCGCGGTCAGGGTGCCGGATCTGCCAGCCCCGCCCGCCAGGTGACGCATCGCAGGGCGTAGTCGGTGAGATGACGGTCGGCGAAGACGCGGGCGTCCCAGTTTTCCGGCATCGCCTCGGCGAGATCGCGCCAAAGGTAGGCCATGGCGGGTAGCCCGTCGGCCAGGACTAGCGGACGGGCTTCGTAGGCCTCGCCTTCGAAGGCATCGAGGATCGCCCGTTCCCGTGGGGCGAGCCCCAAGAGGACGAGGCCGGCGGTGGCCCGATCCGGCCCGTCCGCCTCGGCCGTGGGCACGAGGCCCGGATAGAGCCGGTCACGCAGCCGGGCGGCCCGCCAGCCGGTGACCGTAGCGGGCCCCGCCTGGGGCACGCGTCCGATGAGCGCCCGCACGACCTCGGGGAACAGCAGCGTCCCGTAGACGAACAGCGGGACCGCGCGCTCCGCCTCAGCCGACGACATGAGGCCACGGTAGTGCCCCGGCCGTGGCGGCCCACGAGCCACGGTTTCTGGTCACCGGTCACCGGTGACTGTTTAACGACCACCGGTGACCGTCTGCGGCCGGCATCCCGGCTGGGAACCGGTCCTAGAGTGAGCAGACGTGAACGACAACGCGGCGCTGGCCGCCCAGGTTCGGGCTGCTTCCCATCTGACCGGGACATTCCTGCTCCGGTCGGGTCGGACAAGCACCGAGTACTTCGACAAGTACCTCTTCGAAGCCGACCCGGCGCTGCTCGCCGCGGTGGTGGCCGGACTCACCGAGTTGGTGCCGCCCGGCGCGGAGATCCTCGCCGGACTCGAACTCGGCGGAGTGCCCCTCGCGACTCTGCTCTCCCATCGCACCGGCCTGCCCGCCCGGTTCGTCCGGAAGAAGGCCAAAGAATACGGCACCCGACGCATCGCGGAGGGCGGCGACGTCACCGGACGCCACGTCGTCCTCATCGAGGACGTGGTCACCTCCGGTGGTGCCGTGCTCGACGCGACCCGGGTACTGCGGGATGCCGGAGCGGTCGTGGAACACGCGCTCTGCGTGATCGACCGGCAGGAGGGCTGCCGGGAGAGACTCGCCGAGCTCGGTCTGACGTTGCACCCCGTCCTGACCCGGGCGGACCTGGATGCCGCCGCGAACACCTGACCGCCCGGCGACAAGGAGCATCCGCGACCGCACGCGCACAGGCCCGGAGCGATGCCCCGGGCCTGTGGATCCGAGCCTGTACAGAAGCATGATCCCCGGGAACTGCGGGATGGTGGCAGGTGATGGATTCGAACCATCGTAGGCTGAGCCGACGGTTTTACAGACCGCTCCCTTTGGCCGCTCGGGCAACCTGCCGTCGTGGAGAAGCATACCGGTCCCGACGGAGCATCGTGATGCCGCACCACCCCGCCGCAGCCGCCGACGATCGATTACAACGGTGAGTAGCGGCTCACGAGACGAAGGCCGCGCACCACGATCACGCACAGCGCCCGACTCCACACGATCCTCACCCACATCGAACCGGCCAGGAGGTCCGCACACGTAGCAGATCCACCCTTCGACATCGTCAGCAAAGTTGACGCCCAGGAGATAGACAACGCCGTCAACCAGACGGTCAAGGAAATCCGGACCCGCTTCGACTTCCGTGACACCGGCGCATCCGCGACGCTGTCCGGCGAGTCGATTCTGCTTGTAGCGAACACGGACGAGCGGGTCAAGGCGGTGCTCGACGTGCTTCAGGAGAGGTTCGTCAAACGCGGCATTTCCCTCAAGGCCCTGACCTTCGAGGAGCCCAAGCCGTCGGGCAAGGAGTTCCGGTTGCCCGTCACCGTTCAGCAGGGCATCGCGGAGGACAAGGCCAAGGCCATCGCCAAAAAGATCCGGACGGATGGCCCGAAAGGGGTACAGGCCCAGATCCAGGGTGATCAGCTACGGGTGACCGGGAAGAAGCGCGATGACCTGCAACGCGTGATCCAGATGCTTAAAGCCGAGGACTTCGAAGTTCCCCTCCAGTTCGTCAACTACCGCTGACGCGACGGAAAAGCTCAAGACAGGGCGCACCCCGCCCGATGGGGGTTTCGGGCGGGGTGCTTGCGGCGGAACCTGGGGGGTTTGCTCCGCCGCGGTCCTGGTTGTGAACCGACGCCGTTTCGGCCGGCAGTTCGCGGTTAGCGGTTCAGGGTTAAAGCGTACTCCGAGTACTTCGGGGTGTTGCCGCGGCGACGCGCCGCGGACAACATCGTGGTCATCAGGCCCGGTCACCGATACGGATTCATGCGTGACATCTGTTCGAGACGCGCGATCCGCTCGTTCATGGGTGGATGAGTGGAGAACAGCTTCCCGACC
>NZ_CDWRCK010000193.1:0-8230 GCF_977927595.1 Frankia sp. CcWB3 | reverse complement strand
GGATGACGCTCACCCGGACGTCATCACCTTCATCGGCCGGATCGACGGCACGGTCATCACCGTGGGAACGCAGCCCAGCGTCCCGCGGAGAACCCCAGTCGTCGTTCTCCGCACCCAGTCGGCCCTGCTCAACGTTCTCTGCGTCGCGCATCTCGTGCCGGACGAGGCGCATCGGCTCGCCGCCCTGTTGTCCAGCGCCGCGCTCGCCACCGTGGGGCGCTCCGCGTCCCAGCCCCCCGGTGCTGCACCGCCGCCTGCCGACCTCGCCTCCGGGGTCCGCTCGCGGCACATCATCTCCGCTGGGGAAGGATCGAGCGCCGCGGAGCTCCGTCACGCGCTGGCTCTGCTACCAGCGGGGGCACGACTCGTCGATTTCGTCTCCGACACCGACGTCGTCCTCATCTTCAGCGTCGACGATCCACCCTGGCCGACGATCAACCTGGGCGGGGGGCCGTCCGGGTGACCGAAGGCCCGAGGCCCGGCCATGCGCCGTTTTAATCATCGAAAGGACGGCCAGAGCCGTGAGGGCAGCGGACCGACCCGACAGGCACCCAGCCGAGGCAGGCACCGCGCAGAGGCAGACACCCGACAGGCCACGCCGCCGTCCCGGCCATGTCCGGAATCCCGCGAGGAGGAGCACTAGCTTCACCAAGAGTGATCGATCGTACAAGTCTGTTCGCTTCCCCGGCCCAGGACAGCCCGACGACACCGGTAGCGGCACCGATGACGCTCGCTCGCGTCACCACCGGGCTGCGCCCAGTGATCAACGCTACCGGCGTCCTGCTCCACGGAGGGCTCGGCCGAGCTCCCCTGTCCGCGGCCGCCCGCGCGGCCCTCGACCTGGCAGCCGGCACGACCGACCTCGAGCTTGACCTCGGGACCGGACGGCGAGGACGACGAGGACGTACCGCCCTGGCCGCGTTGGCAGCCGCGGTGCCCGCAGCGGCGGGCGTGCACATCGTCAACAACAACGCGGCAGGGCTGATCCTCGCGGTGACGGCGCTGGCCGGGCGGCGGGAGATCGTGGTGAGCCGCGGGGAGCTGGTGGAGACGGCGGACGGGTTCCGGCTGCCCGAACTGCTGGTCTGCACCGGGGCTCGGCTGCGGGAGGTCGGCACCACCAACCGCACGACGCTCGGGGACTACGCCGACGCGATCGGGCCGGAGACCGGGCTCGTGCTGCGCGTGCATCCGTCCAGCTATCAGGTGGTGGGGCTGACTGACACCCCTGCGATCAACGATCTTGCCGCGCTCTGCGCAGACTTCGAGATCCCCCTCGTCGGTGACTGCGGCTCCGGGCTGCTGCACCCCGAGCCGCTCCTCGCCGATGAACCCGATGTCACGACCTGGCTCGGCTTCGGCGTCGACGTGGTCACGACCAGCGCGGACAAACTGCTCGGCGGGCCTCAGGGCGGCCTGCTGCTGGGACGTGCCGACCTGATCGACCGGATGCGTCGGCATCCGATGGCCCGGGCAATGCGGGCCGGAAAGCTCACGCTCGCCGCGCTGGAAGCCACCCTCAGCCACCCCGACTCCCCTGTCCGGCAGGCGTTGCACGCCCGACCGGAACGGCTGATGACGCGGGCCGAGACGCTCGCCGCGTGGCTACGGCGTTCGGGCATCGCAGCCTCGGCTGTAGCGAGTCGTGCGGTCGTCGACGGCGGGGGTGGATCGTCGCCGCAGCCGAATGACGCCGCATTCCGTCGATCGGGCAGCCACCAGCGCGAGGGCGCACAAGACGAAGACGACATGGCCCCGACGGGCCCCGCGGGCGGTCTGACGATCAGAGGGTTCGGCGGCTTCGGTCCGGAGCTGCCGAGCGCCGCGGTGGCCCTGGAGGCAGTCATCGCCGCCCCCCTGCGCCAGGGCGAGCCCTCCGTGTTGGGCCGGGTCGAGCAGGGATGCTGCCTGCTCGATCTGCGGACCGTTCCGGTGGAACTCGATCCCGTCCTCGCCGCCGCCGTGCTGACTGCCGCGACCGAAGCCGGCGCGACCACGATCACCGATGCCCCGACCGAGCCGCACATCGCCGAGGATGCCGACGTCATGACGATCGAATCCATGGCCATCCCGCGCGCCACCGTGCCCGGCCGACGGACGCCGTGAGCCTCGGCCGCCCCTACGACTCCCCGGCGGTCGCCGTCGCGGTGAGACGGCTGGGCTCGGTCGCCGCCGCGCTGACCCTGCTCTGCTACGGGCTCGTCCACCTGCTCGTCTGGCCCGGCGCACCCACGGGGACCCCGGATGAACGGTACCGGTGGAACGGGGAGTCCACGCTACTCGACTCGTTACCGGGTGAGGCGGTCTGGAGCATCGGCGGCCTGCTGCTGGCAGCGACCCTGCTCGGGCACGGCGTCGGCGCGGCGGGACTCGCCGGGCTGCCCCTGGTTCACCGCCACTGGCTGGCCGCGACCGGATTCGGGGCGGCCTGTTCGCTGAGCCTGTTCGCGATCGCCTGGCCGGGGCTGGAACCCACCGCGACGGAGTTCAGCGCCGGTCCGATAATCAGCGGGCTGCTGCTGGCGAGCACGCTCGTCACCGGCTGGGCCCGGCACCACCCGCCCCACGCCGTCGCGTAGCGCGGTCCCGCTGCGAGGTCGAACAGCTTCGCCTGACGTGCGACCACCGCGCCGTGGCCCTCGTCGGCCGCGAGCACGATCCCTCACGATCAGTGGACGGCCGATCCAAACCTCAATCTAACGCTAAAACAACGGAGAAATAAGCGATTCACGGTTCGCTCGGCGGCGGCGGGGACCCGCGTCGCATCTTCGCATGTGGCGGGCCCGCCGACGGGCCTAGACATCAGAACATTATAGTACAAATATTATAAATTCCGGCATATAGCTCAAACTTCCGATTCGGGAAGCTTGATTACCCATCGGCATCGATGCACCTCTTACGGAGACCGGAAGCCGTAGAGATGGTTCAGTACGTCGTTGTGTACTGGTTGCGCTGATTGTGATCCTTCAAAGAGTACGGTGGATGCAGTCGGCCACCTCGGATAGCGGCGTCCAGGGGGACGTAATGAAGTAACAAATACGTGATCGAGAGCATCATCGCAGGTCACAGGCCTGTGGAGGGTTCGAAACGCGCAAGTTATTTCATTTCGACTCCTAAAGGCCGGGCCGCTAAAGGCCGGGGCCGTCCCGCGTCCATCCGCGACGGGATCGTCCTAATCGATGGTACCCGCGGGACGGCGAGAACAGCCCGGAGGACGACGATACGATCGGCGTCCTCGCCCTCTGCCCGGGCCAGAGGCATGGAGGGAGCCGCGGTGATGGAGACAATCATCCAGAATCGGGAGGACCGGATCCGGACGACGCCGGATCCGGCGTCGCCGTCCGTCCGCACCACGCCCCATTCACCGGCCTCCGCCCTGCTGGCGGCGCGGGTCATCGAGAAGATGCTGGGCGAGCTGATGTTCCACCATCTCGGCATCCTCGTCGCGGACCTCGATGCTGCCCGGGAACGATACGCCGTCTCCCTCCGGGTCGACGCGTGGGAGTCGCGGGTCGTCTCCGGCCCCGCCCTCTGGCGCGATCGACCGATCATGATCAAGAACGTCCGGATCGCGTTCGGCCGCTTCGGCAGCAGCCTGGTCGAGTTGGTGGAACCCGGCGACCGGCCGTGGACAGGGCGGGAAATTCTCGACCAACGCGGCGAGGGAATGTTCTCCATCGGCTACGAGGTCGACGACCTGCCGGCGTGCCTGCACCGGGCGGTCGCCGCGGGATGCCTGGTCGAGCAGCTCCGGCCGGACGCGCGGAACCCGCGACAGGCCTATCTCGACGCGGGTTCCGGACTACTGATCGAACTCATCCCCGGGGGCGCCGGACGGGACGGTTGGTGATTATTGTCCGAAACCTGCCGTCCTCGTGGACTTGTCTCGGCGGCCATCCAAATGTCATCATCAATCGAGGCCGCCCGGCACCCCCCGAGCCGGGCGGCCTCTCTGTGGGTACGGGCCTCCCGATGTTCCGCGGGCGTATCCAGGTCGCCCCGCGGGCTTGAGCGCGCCCTCCGCGACAAAGCGATCCATGCCGGCGACGAAGGCGCGCGCGTCCTCGGCGGGCCAGTCGTCGAGCATGCGCTGGAAGACGTCAGCTAGCCGACGCCGAGAGCGATCGATGGCGGCCCGGCCCTCGTCGGTGAGCGTCAAGCGGACCGCGCGGGCGTCATCGGGATCGGCCGAACGGCGCAGCAACCCGAGCGCCTTGAGACGATCACTGTGCCGACTCACCACCGAACGGTCGATGCCGATCTCCATGCTCAGCTTGCGCGCCGTGGTCGGGCCCGTGCGGGCCAGACCGTTGAGCACGGGGTAGACAGCCTCGTCGAGTCCGACGTCCGCCGAGGAGAGCAGCTCCCCGAACAGACGCGTCCGATTCGGCCGGGTGAGGAGAAGTCCGAGCGATGCCGCGAGCCTCGCGCCGTCGTCTGAACCCACCACACGACCCTACTCTGCGTGCACCATGCATCAATTCGCGCGGGGCGCGGATCCACACAAGGGCACGGATCCACGCGGGGCAGCGACCCACGCGGGGCGTCGGCGGCGCGCGCGAGCGACGAAGACGAACGGGAGGAGGTGCGATGGCTCACACCCGACCCGACGGAAGGGGGGCGACTCCCGGGCGCGGCAGAATTGCCGCGGCGGCCCGTGCAGAACCACCGCAACGCACCACCGCAAGGCACCAGGCAGGCGCTAGCACGCGACCGCGGATCCGGAAGGCACACCTTGACGGGCATGCTCACAGCGCAGCGGACGAGCCCGATCGAGCGGATCACCGCCGATCATCGACGGGTCTCGGTGGACCTCGGCTCACGCAGCTATCCGATCGATATCGGTCCCGGGGTCCGCCGAATCCTGCCCGACATCGTCGCGCGGATCGGCGCCCGGCGGGCCGTCATCGTCTCGGCGCGGCCGCAGGACGCGGTCCCCGACCCGGGCGTGCCGGTGCTGCGGCTGGCCGCACGGGACGGCGAGACGGACAAGAACCTGTCGAACGTCGAGGCGCTCTGCGGCCGGTTCGCGGCTTTCGGGCTGACCCGGTCAGACGTCGTCATCTCCTGCGGCGGAGGGACCACCACGGACGTCGTCGGGCTCGCTGCGGCGCTGTACCACCGCGGCGTGGCGGTGGTACACCTCCCGACATCCCTGCTCGCCCAGGTGGACGCGAGCGTCGGCGGGAAGACGGCGGTGAACCTGCCCGCCGGCAAGAACCTCCTCGGCGCCTACTGGCAACCCAGCGCCGTCCTCTGCGACACCGACTACCTGCGGACCCTGCCCCAGCGGGAGTGGATCAACGGCTACGGCGAGATCGCGCGGGCCCACTTCATCGGCACCGGGGACCTACGCGGTCTGCCGGTGACGGAGCAGATCGCCGCCAGCGTGGCGCTCAAGGCCGCCGTCGTCGCCCGGGACGAACGGGACTCGAGCCTGCGCCACATCCTCAACTACGGCCACACCCTGGGGCATGCGCTGGAGCGCGCCACCGACTTCGCGCTGTGCCACGGTGAGGCGGTGGCGATCGGCACCGTATTCGCCGGCCGTCTCGCCGGGGAGCTCGGCCGGATCGGGGACGATCGGGTCCGCGAGCACCTGGACGTGGTCCGCGGGTACGGGCTGCCGACGGCACTGCCCACTGAGGCGGACGCCGCCGAGCTCGTCGCCGTGATGCGTCTGGACAAGAAGTCGACGAACACCGGCCTCACCTTCGTGCTCGACGGCGCGGACGGCCCACAGCTGGTGGGCGACATTCCGGAAGACCTGGTCATGAAGACGCTCGGCGACATGCCGCGCGGGCCGCTGGCCTGACGCCCATGCCACCGGCCCCGCGTGCCATCACGGGCACCACCCGCCTGTTCGCCGTCGTCGGGGATCCCGTCAAGCAGGTACAGGCGCCGTCGTTACTTAATCCGCTGTTCGACGAACTCGGGCTCGACGCCGTCCTCGTACCGGTGCACGCCCGGCCGGCGGACTTCCCCGCCGTACTCGATGGACTCCGGCGCATCGAGAACCTGGACGGCATCCTGATCACGATTCCGCACAAGGTCGCCGCCTGCGCCCTCGCCGACGAACGCAGTCCGGCGGCCGCGATCAGCGGGAGCGCCAACGCACTGCGCCGCGGCTCGTCCGGGCGCTGGCAGGCCGACAACTTCGACGGAGCGGGATTCGTCCGGGGGCTGACGGCCGCCGGACGCCCGGTGGCCGGAACGCGGGTCTCGCTAGTGGGCGCGGGCGGCGCCGGCAGCGCCATCGCGGCCGCGCTGCTCGACGCCGGCAGCACGCGGCTGTCGATCTACGATCCGGACCGGGAGAAGCGCGACGGCCTGCTCGCCCGCCTCGACGAGCACTGGCCGGGCCGCGCCGTCGGCGTCGCGGCACCCCTGCTGCACGATGTCGATCTCGCGGTGAACGCCACGCCGCTCGGCCTGCGTCCAGACGATCCGCTCCCCTTCCCGCCGGACGGGCTCGCGGCGGGCTGCGTCGTGGCGGACATCATCATGAAACCGCCCGACACCCGCCTGCTGCGGGCCGCGGCCGCACTCGGCCTGCCGACCCATCCGGGCATCCACATGCTCGCCCACCAGATCGGCTTCTACCGCTCGTTCTTCGATCTCGTCCCGGCGGCACCCGCCTGACGATCTGCGAGGGCTCATGCGTGCACAACCTCTAACCGGCTGTCTGGGTATCGACGTGGGCGGCACCAAGGTCGCGCTGCGCATCGAGGCCGCACAGGCCGTGGCGGACCCGACGGGAGGCGACGAGCAGGTCGGCCCGGCCAGGCCGAGCGGACCGGACGGACCGGACGGTCGCGTCAGGCCGGTGGAGACAACCTTCCAGTGGTCGCCGTCGGCGACCGCCACCCAGGACATCGACGATCTCGCCGCACACGTTGCCGCGCTGACCGCCCGATGGGGCGGTCGGGTCGACGCCGTCGGCGTGGCGATGCCCGCAACCATCAACGCCGCCGGCCGGGTCACAACATGGCCGGGCCGGCCGGCCTGGACCGGGCTCGACCTCGGCGCCGCGCTGCGGGATCTGCTGCCGGGCACCACCGTGGTCTGCGGCGACGACGGCGATCTGGCCGCGCTCGCGGAGGCGGACGCGGCCGGCTGTGAGAACGTGGTCTACCTGGGGGTCGGGACGGGCGTCGGCGGCGGGATCGTGCTCGGCGGCCGGTCCTGCCCGGGGCCCGGTCGCGGCTCCAGCGAGATCGGACATCTGATCATCTCGTCCGGCGGGCCCAGCTGTGACTGCGGCCGCCGCGGATGTGTGCAGGCAACCGCATCTGGGCCGGCCACCCTGCGCCGGGCCGCCCAGCGGCGTGGTGCGGAGGTGACCTTCGCGGACCTGCGCGCAGCCTGGCTCGCGGCCGACCCCTGGGCGGTGCGGACAGTGGGCGAGAGCGCCGCGGCGATCGCCACGGCCGTCGTCGGGCTGACCGAACTGCTCCATCCCGCGATGGCGGTGGTCGGCGGCGGGTTCGCGGCCGGCCTGCCTGGATTTCCGCAGGCGGTCGCCGAGCATGCCCAGGCCCTTGCCCGCCCGGGACATCCGCCCGCGCCCATCCGCCCGGCGCTGCTGGGCGGCCTGTCCTCCCTGTTCGGAGCGATCCTGGCGGCTCAGTCGCCGGCGAGGATCGGTCGGCCGGCCTGTGAGCCGCGGGGACACCGGCGGTGCCGGCGGGTTCGACCGGGTGCGGCCGGAGAAGGGACAGCAACTCCGCGGGCCGGCGCAGCACCGCGTCCGGCTCGGCCGCGACCAGCTCGGCGCCGTCCGCCTCGCCCCACAGCGCGGCCACCGCCATCACGCCGGCCGCACGCGCGCTCTCCAGGTCGGCGACCGCGTCCCCGATCATCATCGCCTCACTCGGCGCCACGCCCAACAGTTCGAGTGCCCGGTTCACGATGTCCGGCGCCGGTTTGGGACGGGCGATCTCATCAGAGCCGATGACATAATTGAAGATCGGCAGAATGTCGAGCTCACCCAGCAGGTGCCGGGCCCGTGGACCGGCCTTGCCGGTGGCGACCGCGAGCCCGAGGCCGCGCTCGTGCAGGGTCCGCAGCAGCGCGGCGATCCCTTCGAAAAGCACCACCTGGTGGGCCAGCCGATAGCTCTCGCGGACGAACGGCTCCTCCATCTCCAGCGGCAGATTCATAATCCGCATGATGTCCGGAAGTACCGTCCCAGGTGCCGGTTGTACTCCTCGAACGGGGGCTCGCCGGG
>NZ_CDWRCK010000192.1:4000-8990 GCF_977927595.1 Frankia sp. CcWB3 | reverse complement strand
CCCTCCCCCTTCTCCCCCTCCTGCTCTGCGTGCTCGTCGAGCACGCAGAGCAGGAGGGGGAGAAGGGGGAGGGAGACAGGGGGGAGGCGTGTCACGGCGCCCTCCTCCGGCGCGATGAAAATCACGGTAAATTCGAAAAAAAGGGGACGCGCATTTCCCGCGTCCCCCCGGCTGTGGCCAGCCTACAGATTCGCGGTCGCGTAGTACAGGTCGCGCACCTCGTTGCCGAAGTACGGGCCGTTCCACTTGTACCGGACGCCGTTGGCGTCCCAGAACACCCAGCTGTTGACGGAGTCGAGGTATCCGAACGTTCCGTCGAAGTCGTCCAGCCAGGGTCCGCCGCTGGCACCCTCGGTCATGTTGCAGTTGATACCGACGAAGCCGCCGTCGTTGTACGTCGTCCCACTACAGTATTGCAGGGAGAGCCCGTTGAACGGCGCCCGAGCCGGGTAGCCGAACTGGTAGACATACTGCACCAGCGGGAAGTTCCATTCGATTCCCTGACCACCGACGACGTTGACGATGTGCTGTCCTGAAGCGTTGGTGTTCAGCACTGCGACGCCGAAGTCGTAGGAACGGTTGGCGTTCTGCACCCAGCTGCTCCAGCTCCAGAGCTGGCGCGCGGACCACACGCCGTAGGGCGCGTTCCCGTTGTTGTAGCGCGGGACGAAGACCCAGTTGGTGAACCAGGCCCCGCCGCCGCCCGAGTTTACGCAGTGGCCGGCGGTGAACACCAGGTTCTTGCCGCCGCTGTTGACGGTGCCGCCCGAGCAGGAGTAGCTGACGCCGCTGCTGTCGGTGAAGAGGACGTGGTGGCCGGCGGGCTGGTCGTCGAGCCGTACCAGGGTGCCGCGGTCGGCCCGAAGCCCGGCCCGCCGCCAGCTGTTCCCGGTGCTGTTCCCGGTACGGGCTCAGTGACATGCGGGTTCACCCGCTCGGCCGGGCCGCCGCGCACCGCCGGCCCCTGTTCCTGGACTTTGCCGCTATTCGCCTTGCTCGGGTCCACCGGCTTGGCCTCGCGCATACGATCTGACGTCCAGAATGTGGACGCCTCCCGTGCCCTACCGTTGGCTATGGAGTCGAAATGAAATAACTTGCGCGTTTCGAACCCTCCATAGGCCTGTGACCTGCGATGATGCTCTCGATCACGTATTTGTTACTTCATTACGTCCCCTATGTCCGGCCCGGCGACCGGTCCAGCCTTCGCCGCACCCGACCGGGCTGCTGCGCCACCCGGATCCGCGACCGCCGGCAGGCCGTAGCCAAGCCCGACGGTCAGGGCTGTCGCAGCTGCAAGCGCAGCCGAACGGGACCATGTGAGACGAGATTTCACTCCGCGCCATCCTCGATTCTGCATTACCGGTCCGACGTCGCATCGAACTCGGCACGCATCGTGGCAGGAGTGCGGAACAATCGGGCTTGAAACCACTGACGACACGCCGGGCTCCATGTCCGCGCCGGCGACGGAGATCGCGAGAATTCACCCGATGACGGCATTCATGCCGCACACCGGCCGTTCAACCGATGCCCTCCATTCGAGACTGGAACCGCGCCCTCGCCGACTGGTCCGTGCGACGGACTGGTGGCAGCCGGTCAGCCGACCGCCACCAGGGTTCCACCCAGGGAAGGAACGACGACCTGTCAACGTCACCATCAGCGGCCCACGTCAATGCTTGTGCATATCCGCCGTACAGCACGCGTCCCTCCCCCGCGTCGGGCGCTATCGCTCCGGAGCGAGGCGCACGGGTAGGACATCCCAGCCGTAGACGATGAAGGAGTGAATCGTCAGAGTAACAGGGCGCCGACCTTTCCTACGTCCCGTCGGAGTGCGGTGCAGCGGCCAGCCGTCAAGGGATTTCCGTTCACGAGCCAGTGAACACAAGTCTCTCGAATTTGAACTACGAGTCGATGGAAGAAATCAGGCTGTGGCCCGCCTGCCGCGAATCGCTATGCTGGCCGGGTGGCACGTCCCGGTCCACGGCGCCGGGGACCTGAGCGCGACGCGGGTCGCCTCGGCCAGCGGGAGCTATCACCAGATCCAGCCTTGAGAGAATACCATCGGGTACCGTTCATGACGTTCATATCGGCTTTGATCGACAGAATCTGCTGTACATCGGCATCCTGCCGTCAAGGTCCGGATGGCCCGTCCCGGGCTGCACAAGGCAGCCGATCTCAGGCCGCACCGATGTGGCCAGGCTCTCAGGCCACCATTAGAGTGATCTCCTGGATGCGGTAACAGTACGTCGCGAAGTGACAGCGCCCCGCCATATCCCTGTCGCAATACCTTGAGGAGGAGATCCATGTTCGGTCTGACGGTGCGGTTCGAGGTACGCCCGGACACGGCGGACGCGTTCGACGCGTTGGTGGCCGAGACGGTGCCGCTGATCGCCGCCCACGAACCCGGGACCTTGATCTACACTACCCATCGGGTGGCCGGCGACGACAATGCCCGGCTCTTCTACGAGCTCTACCGCGACCGCGAGGCGTTCGAGGATCATGAGAACCAGCCGCACATCCACCACTTCGTCGCCGAGCGGCAGGATCTGCTCACCGGTCCCCCGCGTATCGAGTGCATCACACTGACCTCGGGCACCGGGCTTCCTACGATGACAGGCGCCTGAGAACCCGGCACCTGCCGGTCCGTTCTTCACACGCCCTGGGCCGGAGCCGCTGATGCCGCTTGGCCCAGCCCAGCCCAGCCGGGCAGGAAACCCGCGTCGGCGGACCGTCCGCCGACCAGGCCAGGAGGGTGACGCATGAAGATCGGTTTCATCGGACTCGGCGGAATGGGCGGCGCCATGGCGCGCAATCTGATCGACGCCAGCCACACCGTGCTGGCCTGGAACCGCTCACCGGATCCCGTCACCGAACTGGCCGCCGCCGGTGCGGTCCCCGCCAGCATCTCCGAGGCGTTCGCCACCGGAATCGTCCTCAGCATGCTGGCGGACGACCAGGCCGTCACCGATCGCCTGCTCGATCCGCGGGTGCTGACCGCCGCGCCGGCCGGAGCACTGCATGTGAACATGGCCACCGTCAGCACCGCGCTGGCGATCCGTGCTCGGCGTGAGCACGCCGAGCACGGGCTGCGCTACCTCGCGGCTCCCGTCTTCGGCCGGACCGACGCCGCCCGCGCCGGCAACCTCACCATCGTGACCAGCGGCGATCCGGACGCGATCGCCGAGGTTCAGCCCCTGTTCGACGTCCTCGGCCGGCGAACCTGGACGGTCGGCGACGCGCCGGAACACGCCAACCTGGTGAAGATTCTGGGCAACTATCTAATCGCCTGCAGCATCGAGGCGATGGCGGAGGCGAGCGCCGTCATCGAGGCCGGCGGGATGAACCCGGCCACGTTCATCGAAGTACTCACCGACAACCTGTTCACTGGCCCGGTCTTTACCGGCTATGGCCGCATGATCGGAAACCGGGATTACGAACCCGTCAACTTCCGTCTCCCGCTCGGGTTGAAGGACGTCCAGCTCGCGCTGGCCTCAGGGCTGGAACGGAACGTTCCGCTGCCTTTCGGCGGCGTGCTGCGGGACGCCTTCGTCGACGCGCTGGCGCACGGCCAGACCGACCAGGACTGGGCCGCGGTGGCCGAGACGGCCCGCCGACGCGCCGGGCTCGCCTGATCCACGGCGCCGGGCCGCCACTGCACCGCACTGCACCGATCTCAACGAGCGCAGCACGGACGGGATGTACCTGGCCGAGGACTGTACCCTTGGCCGATCGGTTCCCGCATGGGCGTCACTACGGCTGGCGGCTGTCGTCGTGGTGCTTCTCTGGCTCCGCCGGCACCGGGCCGGACTGCGTGGCCCGGTGATGCGGTCCGGTATCGGCGGACAGCAGGCCGGGCATGGACGCTCCGGTAAGAGCGGGCGGCGAGAAACCCGCGCCACGGCGGGCCGCGGAACCATACCAGCGGTCGTCGTCGAAACCGCTCTCGTCGTCGCTGCCGTCCGGACCGTCCCCGCCGGCGTAGTCCCAGCTCGACGACCAGTTGTCCGACGAGGACTCGACGGAGGCATCGGAGACGTCCGAACTCGCCCAGTCGAACTCACCACGACCGAACACGAACGAGCCACCCATCGGACGATTCTCCGGTATTGAGCGGTGCACGGACACCGACGCCGACGCCGAGCCGACGACACGCGGGATCACAAGCCAGGCAGTGATGTTGACCCCCACGACGGCGAGGATGATGACAATCGGGACCAGATAGCTGTACTCAGGCGGCAGCATGACGGCAAGCGCCGTCAACCCTCCCACCAGGAGGGCGACGCCCGTGGAGATCGCCGCGAGGAGCCGGGCCATAGGCATGTTCCTATCGCCGTACGGCCAGCGACGCCCCCGATCGACGTCAACCCGACAAGCCAGGAGGACGGTTTGGTGACGTGCATCCCGCTTGCACCGTCCGTCCTCACATCATGGGCCGATCTCACATGCTCGGAGAGCCACCCGACCGCGGCCCTCCGTATGTGGCCACGTGCTGACGCCCCCCGCTCCCCCTGGATGGCTTCACGGCTGGACGGCACCAAGACCACCGCATGACGTCAGCGTAGAAGCACGGGGCGACCTCGGGAATCGCGTCGCATCGGCACCCGGAGACGGCCCGGAGACATCGAGGATGCGACTGGGGTGCCGCGGATCGGGGACGGATGGGAACGACCCGGACACCTCAGCCGCGTCCTCAACATACCTGTTCGATAGCTAGTAGTCACTGATCGATTACAGGCAGTTCTAGCCTACACTCCGTTTGGCGTGCCTGTACCCGTATGGCGTACCCACCCGGGCACGGCTCCTCGTGGACGATCGACAGACGGACCACGCGTTTCCCGCGATACATCGACGAAAGATCGCGTTCCGGACCGGGCGGAGGTCATCGGGCGATCCAGCGGACCGGGACGATTCCCGGATGTCGAACCGGCCACACCCCGGCCCCTCGCGGCACGCGGACGCCTTCACCTGGGTAAACAACGAGGTATGACGCACA
>NZ_CDWRCK010000192.1:0-3263 GCF_977927595.1 Frankia sp. CcWB3 | reverse complement strand
TTCGAAACGCGCAAGTTATTTCATTTCGACTCCACAGCGATGCGCCCAGCTCAGCGGGGCGAGATGATCCTATGTCGGACACGCGAGGACTGTCCGGGATCGGACAATGGTTCCGTGACAACAGCCACAGGGTGAGCATCGGGTTTCCGGCTTAGTCTGATCGCTCATGAGCGGCGCGCCAATCGGGGTGTTCGACAGCGGGGTGGGCGGTCTGACTGTGGCACGCGCCATTCTGGACCAGCTCCCGCATGAGCCCCTGGTGTATCTCGGGGACACCGCTCGGGCACCCTACGGCCCGCGGCGGATCGCCGAGGTGCGTCGCTACGCGCTCGATGCCCTCGACCGGCTCGTGGACGAGGGCGTGAAACTGCTGGTCATCGCCTGCAACACGGCAAGTGCCGCCTGCCTGCGCGACGCCCGGGAGCGTTACGACGTACCGGTCATCGAAGTGATCATGCCGGCGACTCGCCGGGCGGTCGCGGCGACCCGCAGCGGGCAGGTAGGCGTCATCGGCACGCTGGCGACGATTGCCAGCCGCGCCTACGACGACGCGTTCACCGCCGCCGCGGGCGTGGAGCTGACCGGTGTGGCCTGCCCGGCGTTCGTGGACTTCGTTGAGCGGGGTATCACCTCTGGGCGGCAGTTGCTCGGTCTGACCGAGGCGTACCTCGCACCATTGCAGGAAGCCGGCGTAGACACGGTGATACTCGGATGTACACATTACCCACTGCTGACAGGGGTAATCGGCCTCGTGATGGGAGAGGGCGTCACTCTGGTGAGCAGTGCCGAGGAGACGGCCAAGGACACCTACCGGGTACTCGTCCGGCATGGGCTCTTCCGCGATCCGGGCCTTCCGCCGCCCACGCACCGGTTCCTCACCACGGGTGATCCAACCTTGTTCAGCCGGGTGGGACGCAGGTTCCTCGGCCCCGAACTCGTCGGCGTCGCGGCGGTGTCCCCGCCTGTTCCCGCCGCGCGGGCCACAGTCACGCCTCCAGCCGCCTGGGCCGCCCGAACCGGGGCGGACCAGGAACCCTCCTCCCAGCAGAGCCCGGTGGTGCCACGGTGAAACTGACGATCCTCGGCTGTTCGGGCACGTATCCCGGCCCGACGTCGGCCTGTTCGTCCTACCTTGTCGAGTCGGACGGGTTCCGGCTCGTCCTCGACGCGGGCAACGGGTCCATGGGTGAGCTACAACGGCACTGCGACCTGCGCGAGATCGACGCGGTGCTGCTCAGCCACCTGCACGGCGACCACTGCCTGGACCTGGTGGCCAACTCCTACGCGCGGCGGTACCACCCGGAGGGCATGCCGCCCAAGCTCCCGGTCTACGGCCCGATCAACACCCAGGAACGGCTGTGCGGAGCGTTCGAGAAATGGCCGGACGACAGCCTGGCCGACATCTACGGCTTCCGGACCATCGGCGCCGGCTGCCTGCACATCGGGCCGTTCCGGATCGATCTCACCCGGGTGGCCCATCCAGTGGAGGCCTACGGCGTCCGCCTCACCGCCGACGATCGGGTACTGACCTACTCGGGCGACACCGGGGCGTGTGACCGGCTGGTCCGCCTCGCCACCGACAGCGATCTCTTCCTCTGCGAGGCGTCGTTCCTCGACGAGGAGGACAACCCCCCGGACCTGCATCTGACCGGCCGGGAGGCCGGCGAGCACGCCCGGCGAGCCGGTGTGGGCCAGCTCGTGCTCACGCATCTTGTCCCGTGGGGGAACGCCGCCCGTTCCGAGGAGGAAACGGCCGGCGTGTATGACGGCCCGCTGACCCTCGCGAGCCCCGGCACCGTCTACGAACTCTGAGAACTCTGACGGACCGCACCTCCGCACCTCGGCGCGACCTCGGCGCGCGGCCGGGTCGCCCTGGGCCGATAGTGTCGCGGCGTGATACGAGCGGATGGCAGGAGACCGGACGAACTCCGGCAGGTGACGATCCTGCGGGGATGGCAGGAGCATGCGGAGGGATCCGCGCTGGTCAGCGCGGGCCGGACCAGGGTGCTGTGCGCGGCCTCGGTAACCACGGGGGTCCCGCGCTGGCGCAAGGGCAGCGGCCTGGGCTGGGTGACCGCCGAGTACTCCATGCTTCCACGGGCCACCGACACCCGTAACGATCGCGAGTCCGTGCGCGGCCGCATCTCCGGGCGGACCCACGAGATCTCCCGGCTGATCGGCCGCAGCCTGCGTGCCTGCATCGACCTGAAGGCCCTCGGCGAGAACACCATCGCGATCGACTGCGACGTGCTGCTCGCCGACGGCGGCACGCGCACCGCCGCGATCACCGGCGCCTACGTCGCGCTGGTCGACGCCGCCCGCTGGCTCGGCCGGCCCGGCGCGATCACCACGAGCGTCAGTGCGGTCAGTGTCGGCGTGGTCAAGGGCGAGGCGATGCTCGACCTGGCCTACAGCGAGGATTCCACCGCGGACACCGACATGAACGTGGTGTGCACTGGGGCGGACGGTTTCGTCGAGGTCCAGGGCACCGCCGAGGGCACCCCGTTCGACCGGACGATGCTCGACAGCCTGCTCGACCTTGCAGTGCGTGGATGCGCCCAGCTCACCGCGATCCAGACCGAGGCGTTGCGCGGCCCGGTTCCGGCGGGGCCTCCTCGCCCGGGAGGTGCTCGATGAGCGCCAAACACCACGGATCGACCCGGACGACGAAGGTGGTCCTCGCCAGTCGCAACGAGGCGAAGCTCGCGGAGCTGCGCCGCCTCCTGGCGGCCAGCGGCCTGGCCGTGGAACTGGTGGGCCTGCCGCCCGGCAAGGAGGTACCCGAGACCGGGACGACCTTCGCTGAGAACGCGCTGATCAAGGCGCGGGCGGCGGTCGCGGAGACCGGGCTGCCGGCGGTCGCCGACGACTCCGGGCTCGCCGTCGACGAGCTGGCCGGGATGCCGGGGGTGCGTTCGGCTCGATGGTCGGGCCGGCGCGACGGCACCCGGGTCGAACGGGACACCGCCAACAACACCCTGCTGCTCGCGCAGCTTGACGACGTCCCAGCCGACCGGCGCCACGCCGCCTTCGTCTGCGCGGCGGCCCTGGTCACCCCGGACGGCGTCGAACGGGTCGCCCACGGCGAGCTACGTGGCACCCTGCTGACCGAACCTCGCGGCGCGGGCGGCTTCGGCTACGACCCACTGTTCCTGGCCGACGGTCAGACCCGGACGAACGCCGAACTGTCCGCGGCGGAGAAGGATGCGATCAGCCACCGCGGCCGAGCCTTCGGTGAACTGGCCCTGATCCTCGGCGAGGTC
>NZ_CDWRCK010000191.1:3563-8917 GCF_977927595.1 Frankia sp. CcWB3 | reverse complement strand
ACATACTTCCCAAACAGGCCCTAGAGGAACGAAACGGGCCCATGATCGTTTATTTGGGGAGCGCGAAAGCGTTCTCGTGGTGCGATGTACAGCAAAAGCCACCGATCTCAGATGCTACTTATCGTTATCAGAACTCCAAAGCGCCCTCTGACACCCCACAGGCCTCGCGGACGACTCGGCCCCCGCGTCGTGTTCGGACTCAAGGCGCGCGGGCGTCGGTCACCCGTTGAGGAGGGTGATGCAGCGCCCGGCCGGGCTGGTCACGGTGGTGATCGCGGTGCGTTCGTCGATGGGAGGCGCGTTCGTGCGCTGGTCGAAGATCGCAAGGGTGCCGGTCGGCAACTGGAGTCGGTCGAGATAGCGGTCCAGCTGTAGGAGCCCGGCCTTGAGCGGGTTGGATCTGCCGGTGCGCCAGGCCTTGATCTCGAAACCCTCGCGCTGGACCTGCCGCGGTCCCCCGCGGGGTACGTAGGGCCAGCGGAGATGAAGGTCAATGCGGCCGGAGCCGAGCGCGTATTCGCGTTCGATCTGGCCGGTACCGTTGATGGCGCGCTGGAGGTAGCCCATGAGAATGAGCTGGGGCGCGGCCTCGTTGTAGTAGCCGCGGCTGGTGAGGAACTCGCCGTTCTCGATCCACCAGACCGCGAAGTCGGCGAGGACTCGTGGAAGATCGAAACTGCCGTCCGGGCGGACGAAGGTGCGGGGATCGGTGGTGATGCTCTCCTGCACGGAGGACGACAGGACGCGGACGATGACCTCGCGGTAGATCGGATTCGCGGCCCGTACTGGTGGGTCGGGTGCGATGAGGCCGAGATCACGGACATAGCTGACGTCGTCGTCGTACGGGTCGAGGACGAGCGGGTCCCCGGCGATCAACGGAGCGATGATCTCACGGACACGGGGTTCGGCTAGCTTGGAGGCCAGCGAGTCCAGGTGGGTGGCGCGCGCAAGGACGAGCCGTTCCTTCGCGGCCTCGAGATGCTCAAGTGTGATCGTCTCTGTGGCGGGCATGGCCATCTCCTCGACGACCTCGCGGGCCAGCGCGTTGACCAGCCACGGCTGGCCGCCCGTGAGCTCGTAGGCGTGCTCGACGGCGCCCGGCGCGAACGGCTGGCCGGTGGCGGCGGTGTGCTGACCGTAGAGCTCCGCCACCTCATCCGCGGTGAAGTCGCCCAGCCTAAGCGACTTGAGTTTGATGTTGAAAGGGCTCGACGTGCCCAGCCGCGACGGGTCACCACCGGCCGCCGCCTTGTAGTCACGGACATCGCGGAGACCACACAGCACGACCGATGCCGGGAAGGGCGCTGTGGAGCGGGCGTTGTAGCCGTCCCGCACCTGGCTGAGCACACTGATCAGCGACTGGCCCTGAAGGGCGTCGATCTCGTCGAAGAACAGGACGAGCGGACTTGGGCAGATCCGGGCCCAGGCTCCGAGCGCCTCGACGATCAGGGTGCCGTCGGAGGTCTCCGGCCACGGCGCCGGCCGCAGCTCCGCAGGCAGGGTGTCCTCGGCGCTGGAGCGGAGCCGGTCGAGAATCGCCCGGGACGCGGCGCGGATGTCGTCTCCCCAGGCGCGCCCGGTCTCGCAGGAGACGTGCACCGCGGCGTACCGGCCCTGCATGGTCAGGTCGGCCGCGAGTGCGCGGAGCGCCGTCGTCTTCCCCGTCTGGCGGGGCGCGTGGACGACGAAGTAGGCCTTGAGATCCACCAACCCGGGCGCCTCCGGGAGGCGGGACAGCGCCGGGATCATGTAATGCTCCGCGGGGATGCACGGCCCAGCCGTGTTGAACCGACGGCTCACCAGTCCTCCTCCCCGCCCGACTCGCTACTTCACGACCAGCCTACCCGTGATCGACGATCTACCTGTGCGGCGAGTGATTCCTCCCTGACTGGTCGCGATCGCGCGGACGGACCAATGGAACACTCGTTCAATCCGTCAGGCGACACTCCGGTCGGCGCGGCCATCCAGCGTCGCCCCTGGCCAGGGGCCGGGTAGCGACCGGCCGGACGGTAATTTCAAGGCCAGCAACCAAGATCTATCGATTCGGATGCTGGTACAGAGAGGCCACCCTTTTTCTGATCACGCCTCCGACCTCGGTGAATGCGGTTCGCGATCTATCGCTTTGAGATTCAACACCATGGAACGGTGCTGGTCAGGGCCTCGACAGCTGGTTCGAGCCCCGGCCGGACGACCATGTTGGGATCATGCGAACCGCGTCCGTTCCGCCGAGGTGCTGAGCGGTGGCGACTTCGGAGGACCCGCGGTAGCCACGGCAGCCGCTGGGGCCGCGGCAAGAACGCGCATGGCAACCTGTTCGCCGACGGCCTGGGCAGCGACGAAGGGACCATCACGTCCCAGCTGCCGTCCAGCATGCCGATGGCACCGGCCGGGAGTCGCCGTTCACGTCAGGCGGCAGGACCATGCCCTTCGTCCTGGACCACGTCAGGTCCGTGGTCTCCTTGGCTGACGTCCCCGATTCAGTGGTGATCATGGTTGACACGTCCCGCGCACGGCTGTTCGGCAACCTCGACGATGAGATGCCTGGTGCATGACGGGATGCCTTGAGGAGGATCGCGGAGCCGTGCCCGGTCGCGATCTTTCTCGACGGTTCTACGAGCGGGCGGTTCGGTCGCTGGTCGTGGGCGTGCCCCACGCTGCCGCGTTGCTCGGTGAGGGGTCCGAGGTCCTCGGCTTCGACGACGAGGTCTCCACGGACCACGACTTCGGCCCCCCGTGCACGACCCGCTCGATCTGCTCACCACGCGGCGTCGGGCACTGGCCTGGTACCCCGACGACGTCTGGCGCTACGTCCTGGCAGCCGGCTGGCTGCGGGTCAGCCAGGAAAAACCGTTCATCGGCCGCACAGGTGGCCGCGGCGGCGACGACCTCGGCTCGCGTGTGCTTGCCGCCCGCGTGGCCCGCGACCTCATACGGATCGGCTTTTCTCCTCGAACGCCTTGGTCTGGCTGAGCCCGTCGATCCCGCCCCGCGCCGCTTTCATTCCCGAGACATCCACGTACTCGGCGCCGAACGCCTCACCCGTGCGCCGACCGATGCGATCAGCGATCCGCCGCTGCGAACCCTCCTCACCCGACTCGGACACGGGCCCGACGGCCCGCTCGCCATCTCCTCGGCGCGATCGACCAGGCCACCGACAGCTTCGCGCGCTGGCCGGACGTGCCGTGGCGGTCCGTCACAGGCTTCCGCAACATCGCCGTTCACACATACTTCGAGGTCGACTGGTCAATTGTGTGGCGCATCCACGCCGGCAGCCACACGTTCTGTTCAGGCCGCCGAGGTCTCACCGCTCGGATCGCCCAGCGTGGCCACCTTCTCCAGCTTGTGTTGCGTTCGTCACACCGGTGGACGTATGCACTCCGCCGCCACCTCCCATCGCTCCAACCAGGAGCGATCCCCACTCCACCATCGCACCCCCACCCGTAGTGCCACAACCTCACTGCTACGGTTGCACAACGCCACAACTCGATAGGTATGGAGAACCGGGATGGCCAAGCGCAACGCCGCGCTCACTCTTCTCTTGGTCGAAATCGGCGCAATCGCGCTACTTGTGAATTCTCTGATCTCGTTCGACTGGCATGAACTTTGGTTCACCCTGTCGATCTCGATCGCTATTCCGTGTTGGGTTCTCGCCGTCAAGGCGCCTTCTACTTGCGGCGTGACAACCCAGCGCCGCACCCCGTGCCGTAAGGTGCTCCCAGCTGATCGCCGATCGGTGTTTTTGATCTAGGTTTCCCGTCTGCGGGCAGGGGTGGGGAGCGACGGTCGTGTCGCGGCGCCGGGTCCACCTGCATCCTCGGCACCGGCGTGCCTGCGGTCGCCTGCGCCAGGCTCCGCCCAGTCCGCCGGCAGCGCGGTCAGCAATGTCCGGCCTGAACGCCAGCGGTTCGGGAGCCGCCGTTGTCGACCCGTTCGACCCACCCGTCGACGGTGAGTTGTCTTGCTGGTGTGGTGGGAGGAGTCGGTGCTTGGTCGCGCCCGGCGGCGACCGATGGCAGAGTACCCTTGAGGTACTGGAGGCACCGACGGACTGGTAGCTGGCGGGAAGGAGACGGACGCGGCGATGATGGAGCAGACGCCCCGGCAGGTTGCGGTCAAGGTCTCGCCGGAAGGCGACAAGCTGATCACCAGTGGCGCGCACTACTTGCATATGAGCAAGAAGGATCTGGTCGAGGCGGCGGTCGCATTTTACCTGGACGCGCGCCGCGAGGAAATGCAGTCCGGGATGCGGGAGCTGCTGAGCGAGCTCGACGGCAGCCGCGCGTCACGGATAGCGATGCTCGCCGGGATGACTCGTGCTGAACTCGACGCGATCGGCGGCGTCGAAGAGGACCGCTGACGGTGGCCGGACGGGCCCGCCCCACGCTCCGCTGCCTGCGAGAGGATCTCGCCTTGACGGTCCCGCGCGCGGACACGCCTTTGGAGGACATCGGCCATCCGCTACTCGGCAAGGTCGGCGACCGCTTCGCCGACGACGACACGCCGCAGGAGCGGATCGCCGCGATCGACGATCAGGTGTTGTTCAAGGTGAAGGTCCAGCGCTGGCGCGGTGCAGTGTGGGTCGACGCCGGGATCCCATGGCTGGTGGCGGCCGGGCAGCGGGAGGAAGGCTCGCCCGATGACTTCTACGCGGCGCTGGCCGCACGCGCAACCGCCGCGCGGGCACGCTACAACGCCAGACACTCGCCTGCTCTCGCCACCACGACCTACACCGGTGGTCAGGAGGACAAGCTGAGGTGGCGGGCCGAGTCGGCGACGCGCGCCGAGCGCACGCTCAGGGCGGCGGTGCACCGGCTGGTAGGCGAGTCACTGCTGGACGGCCAGGAGCACGCCGTCATGCTGGACGGCGCGGCGCTGGGCATCCAGGTCGTCGCTGACCAAGGTCACGAGACCTATGTCGCGATCCGCCTCATCGGCTCGGTCCCGCGACGGCTCGTCGCGACGATCCTCAGCCTCGTACCCGGATGTGAAGCCGACGCATGGATGTCCGCCTACGCCATGCCGCAGCGGGCAGTGGCCCCCGAAGAGCAGATCTGGTCCAACATCATGGACCCAGCCGAGGCTGCGACGTTTCTCGACCAGCAACCATGAGCCTGTCATCCCTCCTGAACCCGAAGAGGAACGTCAACGCGACCACCACGCCGACGACTACGGTCACGAGACGGGTCGAAGCGTCCGGAACCGCCAGACCTGCGGAACACCCGTTCGATCCGGTAGGTGATGTAACGGTCGGCGCGGTCACTGGGCATCGTCCCTGGCCAGGGCACGGGTAGCGACCGGCCGGACGGTGATTTCAGGGGCCGCAACCAAGATCGAACGGTTCGGATGCTGGTACA